>JBDSXE010000113.1:0-4105 GCA_039926325.1 Paracoccaceae bacterium
AAGCGGACGTGCTATCTTCGGTCTATGAAATCGAGGTTGCTGGTGTCCGGCATGCGGCCGTCGCCTCTGTCGCTCCGATGTATGACCCCAAATCTGAACGGGTGCGCGCATGATACGGCATCAGACCTTTCACGACCTGCACCAGTCCGGTTGTTTTGTCATCCCGAACCCGTGGGATATTGGCTCTGCCCGGATGATGGCGGCACTGGGGGCCAAGGCGCTTGCCACATCCTCTGCTGCCCATGCGTTTACCCTTGGCCGACCCGACATGGCCGTCAGCCGTGATGAAGCGTTGGCTCATGCCGAAGCGATGGTTGCCGCGAGCAACCTGCCGGTCAGCGGTGATTTCGAGAACGGCTTTGGCGATGACCCCGACACTGTTGCCGAAACCATCCGCCTGGCTGCCGAGGTTGGGCTGTCGGGCTGTTCCATCGAAGACACGATCCAGACCGACGGTGCCCCCGCATATCCATTTGATCTTGCTGTAGAACGTATCCGGGCCGCCGCATCTGCCGCCCGAGATATTGGCCGCCCGTTCATCATGTGCGCCCGCGCTGATGGCGTGATGAATGGCAGCTATGACCTTGCCGAAGCCATCCGGCGCCTGCAAGCTTTCGAAGCGGCTGGTGCGGATTTGCTATATATTCCCGTCCCACCCGGAAAATCTGAACTCGCCCAAATTCTTGCCTCGGTGAAAACGCCGATCAACGTATTGGCCGCTGGTCCGATCCGCAATCTGACCGTCCCTGAACTGGCCGCGATGGGCGTCCGGCGCATCTCGCTTGGCAGCCAGATTGCCCGGCTGACCCATGCCGCCATCAAGACCTCGGTCGAGGCGATGCTGGGTGGCGGCAGTTTTGCACCTTTGCTTGGTGCCGCCAGCGGAAGTGAAATCGACGAATTGTTGCGTCTAGGGGCGGCATCGCCCACCAAGGAGTAATTCACATGCTCGCCCAAGACCATATCGCCAAGCCGACGAGCGACCGCATCGACCGGCTGGTGGCCGCCCACAAACCCGGCCACGGGCTTGTCCGCGCGTTTTACCACGACGCCGACATCTACGAACGCGATCTGGAACGTGTGATCCGTCGCCATTGGCACTGCATCGCGCATGAAAGTGTGATCGCCAATCCCAATGACTTTGAACTTTTCCACATGGCGACCGAACAGGTCATCCTGACCCGCGACAACAGCGGCGAAATCCACGCCTTGCTGAACGTCTGCCGCCATCGCGGGGCAGAGGTTTGTACCAGCCAAAAGGGTAACGCCAAGGCGTTTGTCTGCCCCTATCACGCCTGGACCTATGGCAACGATGGTCGCCTGAAAGTCGCGCGCCTGATGCCCAAGGATTTCCGGCGCGAGGATCACGGGCTGAAAAAGCTGCAGGTCCGCGTGGTTGCGGGCCTTGTCTTTATCTCTTTTGCCGAGACCCCGCTTGATTTTTCCGAAGTTGAACGCCTGCTGCGCGCGACCTGCGGCCAGTATGGCTGGGACAGCGCCAAGGTCGCCCACCGCGAAACCTACAAGGTCGATGGCAACTGGAAACTTGCTGTTGAGAACTACGTCGAATGCTATCACTGCGGTCCCGCCCACCCGGAATATTCGCAAACTCACGCGCTGGAACAACCGCTGGACCGGATCGAGGCGCTGAATGCCGCGATGGAACTTCGAACCTGTGCCTTGGGGATCGAGGTGGGGCAGGGCGATGCGTGGCAAACCAGCCGCGCGGGGGCTGAAGCGATCCACGCCTTCCGCTACGCTTTATATGACGGCGTGAAATCCGGCAGCGACGATGGCCAACCTGTTGCCCCGCTGATGGGTCGCTTCACCGAATTCGACGGGGGTGTCACCTCGGTTCACCTTGGCGGCACCAGTTTCCTTGTCGCCTATCCCGACCACGGCATGATCTACCGCTTCATCCCCACCGGCGCACAGACGTGCGAGATGGAGCTGATCTGGCTGGTGAACGGTCAGGCTGAGGAGGGGCGCGACTATGACCTGCCGCGTTTGACTTGGCTCTGGACAGTCACCACCGCTGAGGACAAAAAGATCATCGAACATACTGCGCGTGGTGTGCGTTCGCACTATTTCACCCCCGGCCCGATTGCCCCGATGGAGCAGAACGAGCTGCGCTATATCAACTGGTATCTCGACGAAATCGCACGGCCCTGACCGAAAGCTAGGATCAATCCCATGACCATTTCCCCCAACCTCTTGAAGTTCTACATCAATGGCGCATGGGTCAACCCGATCTCTACCAACCGGATGGGCGTCGAGAATCCGGCGACAGAGGAAATCGTGGCCGAGGTCGCCCTTGGCAATGCCGCCGATGTGGACGCAGCGGTCGCCGCCGCTCGCGCCGCCTTTGATGCCTATACGGTCTGGCCGGTGGCCGAACGTGTAGCTTTGGTTCAGCGCATCCTTGACGTGTACAATTCCCGCTACGAGGATTTCGCGCAAGCGATGAGCACCGAGATGGGTGCGCCGATGGCCTGGGCCCGCGAAGCGCAGGCTTGGGCGGGCCAGGTCCACATCGAAAGCACCATCCAGGCGGCCAAGGATATGGCTTGGGAAGACGATCAGGGCACCACGCGGATTATCCACGAAGGCATCGGCGTCTGTGCGCTGATCACGCCTTGGAACTGGCCGATGAACCAGATCGCCTGCAAGGTCGCCCCTGCGCTCATCGCGGGCTGCACCATGATCCTGAAACCGTCGGAAATCGCCCCGCTGTCCGGCGTCCTGTTCGCAGAGGTCTGTCATGAGGCGGGCGTGCCCGCTGGCGTGTTCAACCTTGTCAACGGCACTGGATTGGACGTGGGCGCACATATGGCCGCGCATCCGCAGGTCGATATGGTCAGCTTCACCGGCTCGACCCGTGCCGGAACCGCGGTGGCTGCCGCTGCAGCGCCAACCGTCAAGCGTGTGGCGCAGGAGTTGGGTGGCAAATCCGCCAACATCATCCTGCCGACCGCCGACATTGCTGCTGCGGTCAAGGGCGGCGTCGAGGGCTGCTTTGGCAACACCGGGCAAAGCTGCGACGCGCCGACCCGGATGTTCGTGCCGCGCGAACACCACGAACAGGCGCTGGCCGTGGCCAAGGCGACTGCAGAGGCTGCGGTTCCCGGCGATCCACAAGCTGACAGCACCACGATGGGGCCGCTGATCTCCAAAGGCCAGTTCGACAAGGTGCAGCGACTGATCCAGGCTGGCATCGACGAAGGCGCGTTGCTGGTCACTGGCGGCGTCGGTCGCCCGGCTGGTCTGAACCGGGGCTGGTTCGTCAAACCGACGATCTTTGGCGGTGTCACCGATAATATGACCGTCGCACGCGAGGAAGTCTTTGGACCCGTGCTGTCGATCCTGCCCTACGACTCGGTGGATGCCGCCATAGCCTCCGCCAACGACAGCCCTTACGGCCTTGCCGCCTACGTCGCCGGTCCGGTTGCCGATGCCATTCCCGTCGCCCGCAGATTGCGCGCGGGGACCGTCAACCTCAACTACCCGGCCTGGGATACCTTCGCGCCGTTCGGTGGTTACAAACAGTCCGGCAACGGCCGTGAATACGCCCATTGGGGCATCCATGATTTCTGCGAGATCAAGGGCATCGTGGGGTATGGCGCATGAAGTATGGCTACATCGGCCTTGGCAACCTCGGCGGCCACCTCGCCGCCAGCCTGATCCGCGATGGCTACGAACTTACGGTGTACGACCGCGATCCGGCCTTGGCCGAACGTCACCGTGCGATGGGTGCCAATGTCGCCAGTTCGGCGGCGGATGTGGCGGCGAAGGTCGATCACGTCTTTACCTGCCTGCCATCACCCGCCGTCTCGGAACGGGTGTTGGCAGAGGTGTTGTCGACCCTGAAACCCCGTTCGACCTGGATCGAGAATTCGACTCTTGGCCGCGACGACATCCTGCGCCTTGGCGCCTTGGCCGAACGGGCTGGCGTGCGCTTGCTGGAGGCTCCGGTGACGGGCGGCGTGCACCTTGCCGCGCGCGGAGAGATTACCGTGCTGGTCGGCGGACCACAGGATTTGTTCGACCTGCACCTGCCCGCGCTTGAATCGATCGGCAACAAGATTTTCCATATGGGGCCAATCGG
>JBDSXE010000114.1:0-9795 GCA_039926325.1 Paracoccaceae bacterium
AACGTTGCCCGGACGATGTATCAGTTCCTGACCCGCACGAAAATTGCCCATGGCGAACGGCCTGCCATCAGTTTTCAGCTGCAATCCGGGCCGCGCGACAAGGCGGAAACGCTGAACTGGAACGTCCTGCACGGCAAGGTGACTCAAGCCACGAACCTGTTCCGCAGCTTGGGTATCGGGCCAAAGGACGTCGTGGCCTACATCCTGCCGAATGCCACGGAAACCGCCGTTGCTCTGCTTGGCGGGGCGGTCGCAGGTATCGTCAACCCGATCAATCCGTTGTTGGAACCTGATCAAATCGCCTCGATCCTGCGCGAAACCGGGGCCAAGGTGGTCGTCACCCTGCGGCCATTCCCGAAAACCGAACTGCCGCAGCGGGTGGCCAAAGCGGTCAGCATGGCCCCCAGTGTGACGACTGTGCTGGAGGTTGATCTGGCCCGCTATCTGGGTTTCCCGCAAAACCTGATCGTGAACCTCGTCCGCCCCAAGAACCCTGCCAGCCATTCCGCCAAAGTGCTTAACCTGAACGCCGAATGCGCCAAACAGCGTTCGGATCGATTGGATTTCAGTGATGATCCCGCCGACCGAGTGACCGCTTATTTCCACACCGGAGGCACCACTGGAATGCCCAAGGTCGCCCAACATCGCGCATCGGGGATGATCTACAATGGCTGGCTTGGCGCGAGGCTGCTATTCCGCGAGAACGATACCGTGCTGTGCCCCCTGCCGCTGTTCCACGTCTTTGCCGCCTATCCGATCCTGATGTCGATGATCGCGTCCGGCGCCCATGTCGTATTTCCGACCCCGGCGGGCTATCGCGGCGAGGGCGTGTTCGACAACTTGTGGAAGCTGATTGAACGTTGGCAGGTGACCTACCTTGTTACAGTGCCAACCGCACTTTCTGCGCTGCTGCAGCGCCCGGTCAATGCAAAAATCGACACCCTGCGCGGCGCATTCTCTGGCTCTGCCCCGCTACCGATTGAGCTGTTCAGCCGCTTTGAAAAAACGACTGGCGTGCAGATCGTCGAAGGCTACGGTCTGACTGAATGTACCTGTTTGGTGTCGGTCAACCCGCCGGAAGGCAGCAAGAAAATCGGCTCGGTCGGCATCCCGTTCCCCCACACGACAGTTCGTATTCTGATGGCCCAAGGCACGGGCTGGCGGGATTGCGCGTTAGATGAAGTCGGTGAGATTTGCGTATCAAACCCCGGCGTCTACCCCGGCCACACCTATACCGAGGAAGAGAAAAACCAGTCGCTGTACGTAGACGGCATCTATCTGCGGACCGGCGATCTGGGGCGGCTGGATGCCGATGGTTACCTGTATATCACGGGGCGGGCCAAGGATCTGATCATTCGTGGCGGTCACAACATCGACCCCGCGGTGATCGAAGAGGCGCTGATGGGCAATCCTGCTGTCGCCTTTGTCGGTGCCATCGGTCAGCCTGACGCCCATTCCGGCGAATTGCCGTGTGCGTATGTGGAACTGGTGAAGGGTGCCACTCTGGATGTCGAAACCCTGACGGCGTACGCCCGCGAACATATCATCGAACGCGCCGCCGTCCCCAAGTACATCGAAGTGCTGGAGGAATTGCCCAAGACTGCGATCGGCAAGGTGTTCAAGCCCGAACTTCGCCGCCGCGCCATGACGCGGGTGCTGAATGCCGCGCTAAAGGATGCAGAGCTGGCAGCAGCAGTTCAGGATGTGGTCGAGGATAAGAAGCGCGGCCTTGTCGCGCGGATCGCGCGGCAGGGCACGGTGGACGATGCTGCCGTCGCGGCTGTGCTGGGGCAGTTTGCTACAGCTTGGGATTGGGCCGCTTGATGCGCGCAACCTATTGCCCGCACTCTGCGCCGCCATTTTGGGGCGTCTTGCGGCATTTTTTCGTTTGCACGAATCCAAACTCTCACCAATCCTCATTGGCAGGGTAAAACAGGAGGGGTTGTAATGAAACTTTGGCAAGTTGGCGCGATTGCAGGCTTGATGGGGTTTGCGGCAGTGCCGGTTTTGGCGGATAACACCGAAGTCCTTTATCGCTATAAAAGCTGGATGGTCGAGGGCATCACATTCGATGACGGCAGTATTGCCTGCCTTGCCGAAGTGACCGACCCTGGCGAAAGCTTTTCGGTCTGGATATTCCCGGACAAGACGATCCGGCTGCAATTCTATTCCGCAGATTGGGATTTTGGCGATAGCGATACCGCCAACCTTGAGGTGGAAATCGACCATCGCTCACCTTGGTCACTGACCAACGCGAACCTGACGAAGAATTCGGTGCTGTTCGATTTGCCCGATCAGGATGAAAGCGTGAACTTTGTGTTGGAAGTTGCGAAGGGGTCGAACCTGCATCTGCGGAGCGAGAGTGGCGAGGGGATACGCGACTATTCTCTGGCCGGTTCGTCCTCGTCGATCCAGAATCTGATTGATTGCGGCAACTCAATTTCAGGCTCTACCAAAAATCCGTTCAAGTAACCTTTTACAGCGCCGCTGTGTCGATCCAGATCGTAACGGGGCCGTCATTCACCAGACTGACCGCCATGTCGGCCCCGAAAATGCCGTTGGCCACCGGAATACCTAACGCCGCCAATGCCTTGGAAAAATGCTGGTATAGCCGATTGCCAGTTGTGGGATCGGCGGCAGTCGAAAATCCGGGCCGATTGCCACGAAGTTCGGCGGCAAGAGTGAACTGACTGACTACCAAAGCTGAGCCACCAATATCTTTCACCGACAAGTTCATCTTGTCCGCCGCATCCCGAAAAATCCGCAGCTTGGCAATCTTATTCGCCAGCTGATCCGCCTGTGCCAGCCCGTCGCCCTGCATGGCACAGATCAGGATCAGCAGACCCGCCGCAATCTCGCCAACCAAAGTGTCACCTACGGCAACCGAAGCGCATGAGACGCGCTGGACAACCGCCCTCACAACTCGTGGGCCCACGGCGGGTTTGCGCCGGGGCGCGAGCATGTGATCGCAGCAGCGCGCGTGCCGAGGGTTAGCGCATCACGCAGCGCATCATCGCTCAGATTTGTTAGCGCCGCTTTGGTCAGCAGGCCCGCCCGGTCCAGCGCCGCCAAAAATCCGGCGTTGAACGTGTCGCCTGCGCCCACGGTATCTGCGACCACGATCTTGGGGGCCGCCACCGAAATCTTGCCCCGCGCAGAATAGGCAGTGGCCCCCTTGGCCCCTTCGGTCATCAGCACGACCTTTGGCCCCTTTGCCAAGATCGCCAGCGGGTCTACAGCGCCATACAGCCACACTGCATCCTCGTCCGACACTTTCACGATGTCCGACGCAGAAATCATCCGGTCGATGCGGGCGGTATAGGCGGCGCGGTCGCGCACGAAACCGGGGCGCACGTTGGGGTCCAGCATCGCCACCCGCTTGCCAGCCTCGCGCAGCAACATCGCCTCTAGCGCGGTGCCACACGGTTCGACCGCCAGCCAGATGCCGCCGGTAAAGTAGGCGCCGACTGTATCTGGCAGCGCCGGCATTTCCGCCATTGTCATCATCCGCCCTGCGGTGTTTTCGTCATAGAAAACGTAACTCGCTGTGCCATTGTTCAGCTTGACGAACGCCAGTGTTGTGGGCCGATCCGACACCACAGCATAGTCCAGATTGACGTTTGACGCTTGCAGAGTGCCGCGCAGCACGTCGCCCATCAGGTCGGTCGATAGCCCTGTCAGGAAGCCCGACTCAGACCCGAGCCGCCCCAGCGCAATCGCCGTGTTCATCACTGCCCCACCGGCATAGGGCGCGAAGCAGGGTTCGCCCGCCGGACTGGTGCGTGGCAACATGTCGATCAAGGCTTCGCCCGCACTCAGAATCATCGCAATCCTCCCTGGATTTTTGCCAAGCTTAGCGATTTTGAGCGCGTTGGCGAACGGACGTCGGTTATTTGGTGAAATGTGGTTTATTTGGTGAAGTAGGGTGCCAGATTGGCGCGGATACGATCCAGCGGCGTCGCGAAACTGATGTCCGGAACGAAGGTCTGGCCGGTAATTGCCTCGAACGCGTCGATGTATACCTTTGACGTCGCAGCGATCATTTCTGCCGGAATCTCCGGGATTGGGTCAGCGTAGGGATCGCAGCGTGCGACGACCCACGCCCGGATCACGTCCTTGTCGAAACTTGGCGGGCGGCTGCCTGTGGCAAAAGCTGCCTCATAGCCCGACGTCAGCCAGTACCGACTGGAGTCAGGTGTGTGAATTTCATCGGCCAAGAGGATATTCCCTGCTGCATCCACACCAAACTCGTATTTGGTGTCGACCAGTATTAGCCCGCGTTCCGCCGCCATTTTTTGGCCCCGTGCAAACAACGCCAGCGCCTTGGCCGAAACGTCGTCCCACTGCGCCGATGTCAGCAATCCCTGTGCGAGAATATCCCCCGCCGTCAGCGGTTCATCATGCGCGCCATCGAACGCCTTGGATGTCGGCGTGATGATCGGCTGCGGCAGTATCTGATTGTCGCGCAAGCCGTCCGGCAGGACATGCCCATACATCGCCCGCGCGCCCTTGCGGTACTGCGTCAAGACAGAGGTCGATGTCGTACCTGCCAAATAGCCCCGCACCACAATCTCTACCGGCAAGATGGTCAGCCGCTGGCCAATCACGACATTCGGGTCAGGATAGGAAAGCACATGGTTCGGACACAGGTCCGCCGTCGCATCAAACCAGAACCGGGCAACTTGCGTCAGCACCTGGCCCTTGAACGGAATGGCGGCCAAAATCCGGTCAAACGCGGAAATCCTGTCCGACGAAATCAGGATGCGCGTGCCGTCGGGCAGGTCATAGCAATCGCGCACCTTGCCGAAATAAGGGTTCGGCAGTTCGGGAATGTGAGCGTGATCCAGAATACGCATGAAGCCTCCGTCAGACTGGCCGCGCTATCGCGCAGGGTCGGGGTGTTGTCAACGGTGCGTCACTGGGGCGGATTACTGGAACGCGGATGGATCATGCAGATAGTAGGCATAGGTCGCGGCACCCACCACGATCAGCACGCCGATCACTGCGAAGGTAATCTTCCACACCGACCAAGGACGCTCGCCCTGAACCTCGCCCGTCTGGCCGTTCACCAGAAAGCGATAGCTTTTGTTGGCGTATTTATAGGCCGCCATCCAGACGGGCAGCAGGACATGCTTGAACTTCTCATTCTCATAGTCCGTGTCGACGTTGTCCACGCGCTGTTCGTCGCCACCAATGTCGCTGCGGACATCCTGATAGATCACAGCATCCATCTTGGTCTTGCCGACCTGATGGCCATCTGCCAGCGCAACGGTGTAACCCTCTGCTTGAAAGCCGGCCAGAAAGTCGGGACTGTAAGCGTTCATCGACCCCATATCCCAAGGCTCTAGCCCGTCGCCCAACCGCGTTGGCAAACTGGTCGAGGCAATTACAAGCACATCGTCGAACTGCCGCGCAACGTTGCCGGACGCAGGATACCACCGCGTTTTTTGCACCTGTTCCTGCCGCTGCTCGTTTCGCCCGTTCACGTTGACCGTAACGGTGCGGGTTTCATAATAATGTACGCCCTTCGACCCGCGATACCGGCTGTGGGTATCGGCGTCAAAGGTCCAGTACGGCACATAAACACCGTTCATAGCACGTCCGGCCCGCGTGAATTCCAGCAGCCGATTGGGTGCAAACCACAACGAACCAAGCCATGTAATCAATGCTTTACGTGCCGTAGGTTCATCCAGTTGGAACGGTATTAGCGCCTGAGGTTTGATCCGCCTGCGGCTGCCGGTATCCACGACGACCGGTGTCGCGCAGAACGGACATTCGGTGGCATGGCTCGCCCCTTGAAACTCCACCACCGCGCCACAGTTCGGGCAATGGGTGGAACGGACCTCTTCACTTGCGGTATCCGGCAGGTCGTCCTTCAGCCCGTCCGCCAGATCATGCTCTGCAAATGTCGTGGCGCGGTCGGAATCCGCGGCCGCAGCGATTTTCTGGACATGTCCGCAGTGATCGCATTTGAGCGCAGTCTGACCCGGCGCAAAGCGCAGCTCTGCACCGCATTGCTCGCACGGATATAGGTGCGCTTCTGAAATAGGAGCCATGGCTTAATTGCCGGGCGGTGGCGGTGGCGGCACCATCGCGAACAGGCGCGATAGATCGGTATCGCCCGCTGCTTTCCAGCCATCCTGCCCGGCAGTCCAGACCTGTGCGGCCTTCGTCAGCGCACCGGAGCCTACCATCGCCGTGATTTCAGCCTCGCCAAAGGGCCCCTTGGTCGCGCCATTCTCGGCCACATGCCAGGTCTTTGCAGCAAGTGGCGGGGGCGGCGCGGCGACGGGAGGAGCTGCGGCAGGTGCCGCAGCACCCCACGGCCCGGCATTCTGTCCCATGCCAAACCCCATGCCCGCGCCCATCGCAGCACCCATAGTAGCGCCAACAGTGGACCCCGGCTGCGACAGACCCTCAGCAGCGTTGAACTGCATGTACTTGTTCAGATCGCCCGCAATTCCCATCGAGGTGCGTTTGTCCAGCACCTTTTCGACCTCTTCCGGCAGGCTGATGTTTTCGATGTAGAACTCTGGCAGGACCAACCCGTAGGCCGCAATTGCCGGCGCAATCGCGGTTGATACCAGCTTGGCCAGGTCCATCGTATTGGCTGCCATATCCAACACTGGAATACCCGACTTGGCCAGAACCTGACTCATCTGCTGGATGATCACATTGCGGATCTGATTGGAGATTTCGTCGGACGTGAACTCGCCGTCTGTGCCGACAACCTCTTTCATGAACACGCCGGAGTCAGATACCCGCATCGAATAATTGCCAAACGCCCTGATCCGTACTGGCCCGAATTCCGGGTCGCGGCACATGATCGGGTTCTGCGTACCCCATTTCAGATCGTTGAAGCGGGTGGTGTTGATGAAGTAAATCTCGCACTTGAATGGTGACTGGAACCCGTGGTCCCAATGCTGCAACGTCGTCATGATCGGCATGTTGTTGGTCTGCAATTCATACAGACCGGGCGTGAACACGTCCGCCAGCTGGCCCTCGTTGATGAAGACCGCCGCCTGGCCCTCGCGCACTGTCAGCTTGGCGCCATACTTGATGGCGTTGTCGCGCCGTTCAAACCGCCAGACCATCGTGTCGCGCGTATCATCCAACCAAGAGATGACGTCGATGAATTCGCCTTTGAGAAACCCGAAAACCATGATGACTCCTTTGCCGCATCAGCGGTCAACTTTCGCCGCCCATCAGGCGGCTTGCAAGCGTTTGAACAATGGGCCGCGCTTCTGCTTCGGACATGCCGGGGTGCAGGGCGGGGTTGTATAGAATACGCAACATCAGCTCGTCCTGCCGGGTCAGCAGGGCAAATTCCTCGTCGTCGTTGAAGATCGAGGGGCGGACAGCATTGCTGTCGTTTGGCAGTCCAAGAGCCTGCGCAAGTTCCTCGTGGATGCAGGACAGGCGCAACAAGTCGGGTTGTTCGGACGGGATGACAGCGACCGCAGCAACGTAGGTCGATGTGTGCGGGTTGGACTGGGTCAGCACCTGACAATAGGTGTCGCGGTCCATTGCAGTGACGCTGGCGATCTGGCCCGGCGTCAGTTCCGACAATTCCGACGCAAGCGCTGGCCCCAGTGCAGCACGTTCATCGATCGACGCAATATGTAGCCAGAAGTTCGGATTGGTGTCGTTCAGCGCAATCTGGTGCCCAGTCACGCGGGATAGCCGGGCAAGAAAGGATGCCACCCGCAATGTATCGGTCGCGCGCTTGTCCTTCGGCACCGAAGCGCCGAAGATCAGCGCCATCCGCACCGGCTGGCTCCACCGCAGCAGGCGAATGGGATTCACGCCGCGCACCGTGCTGACCTGACCATGCGCGTATTCCTCGTACAACGCGATCTTCAGGAAGTTATCCGTCAAGTTACGGTCGGTAAATGGGGTGTCCGCCCCGCCCATGTCTGTCCGCAGCAAACCCTGCGACAACAACGATGCCTGAACTTGCCCGTAATAGGCGCGGACCGCAGCACTTGCCACGGTTTCGGGTCCCGGGGTGACAGGGGCGGTCTGCACGGCGGGTGTCACTGGCGATGGCTGTGGCACCGGCACCTCTTCGCAACCCGCAAGCGCGAAAGCCATGACCACAAGGGTCACGGCGATGTCATGGGGCAAGCATAAACGCGATTTCATCAGGCTTGCAATGCGCCTCCGGTAGCGTCACCAAGCCCGGTTTTCTTGGCGCGGGCCGCCGACAACGTGTCTTTCAGATCGCTTTCCATCTTGACCAGTTCGATTTCAGCAGCGGCCCGGCGCGTCTTGCCCTCGTCAGCGATTGCAAGACTTTCCTCAATCGTGGCGATGAGGGAAGCATTGGCATTCTTGACCGCCTCGATATCAAACACGCCACGCTCCATTTCGGTACGGACGATCTTGTTGGATTCTTGCAGATTTTTCGCGTTTTCTGTCAGCAGTTCGTTGGTCAGGTCGTTGGCCCCCTTGATCGCCTCGGCGGCCTCGCGCGAACGTTGGATCGTGACCGCCTGAGCCAGTTGGGTCTCCCACAATGGCACGGTGTTCATCAGCGTGGAGTTGATTTTGCCGACCAACGACTTGTCGTTTTCCTGCACCAGACGGATCGAAGGTAGCGACTGCATCGTCACTTGCCGCGTCAGTTGCAAATCATAAACCCGGCGTTCCAGATCATCGCGTGCCGACCGCATGTCGCGCAATTCCTGCGCCTTTTTCATCTGGTCCGGCTCTGCAGCAGCTTTGACCTCAGCCTCTTTTGCCGGGATCGTGGTGCTGTCCAGCTCTTTCAGCTTTGCCTGACCGGCGGCGATGTAAAGGCCCAGTTCGTCATAGAACGTCAGCGTCTTGGCATACAGAATATCCAGAGATTTGATGTCCTTGAGCAGCGTCGTCTCGTGCATCATCAGGTTTTCGGTGACGCGGTCGATCTGGGTCTGCACCTGTTCGTAGCGGGCCATGAATTGCGCCAACGGGGCAGCTGCCCCCGTCAAACGCTCCCACCATGACTGCGCGCGGTTCACGTCCAGTTCTTCGCCGGAAAAGCCCCGGATGGTCGAAACGATCTCGCGCAGGCTGTCGCCCGCAGGACCGACATCTTTGTTCTTCACGCCTTGTAGCATTTCCTGGCTGATGACCTGCAGTTCCGACTGCGCGCCGGACCCGAAGGAAATGATCGACTGGGTATTTGTCATATCCAGTTCCGCCATCCGTTTCTTGATCGCCTCGGCCTGCGGGGCATTGGCTGCCTCCAGCGGAACGATCGCTGTGCCGGGTTCTGGCAGGATGGATGCGGTAACCTTTTCAACTTCGGAAAGTGCGGTGGCGGCCTGATCGCGGATAGTGTCGGTCATGGTCATACTCACTTTACAAGCCCCTGATCAGGGCGGTTTGGGTTAAAAGGCTTAGCTTTCAAGCTTCAATCGGTCACGAAGCACGGCAATTTCAACGTCTAGGTCGGTGTTGTTGTTGGACAAAAGCGCCTTGGTGCGGGCGGCGAAATTAGTCTCAAGATCATCCAACAGCGCCTCGTAATCCGTCCGGGCCTTGGCATCGCGATTGCGCGCGTAGACGTCGGCGAACTTCACAGTCGCGTCGCGGGCACCCATGAGGTAGATCGACAGATATTTACGCGCCGCCGTAAGATCGCCCGGATCATTCTCGATCGTGCGGAACAAACCACGCGCAATCGTGGCAAAGCCGTCGACCCGGCCCTCCAGCGCGCCGTCGTTTGCCCGCAGGATCGCATCTTTCATTCCGGTCAGATAACTTTCACCCTCGTCCACGGCCCGCGCCACCCGGTCGACCTGAAAC
>JBDSXE010000115.1:0-7839 GCA_039926325.1 Paracoccaceae bacterium
ACCGCTTTTGCCACCTGCGATTGAAGGTCCTTCAGCTCTTTAAGCGATAGGGTGTCTAGGTCAATTGTCATGCTATTTTCCTTATTGTACCGTTGTCCCATTTATGGCCCATGCCTACATAAATCAAGCAAATCAAGTTATTTGGGACTGCGCTTGGCAAGAATCCTCTGCAAGGTCCGACGATGCATCGAAAGTTGACGTGCAGTTTCAGATACGTTCCGGTCGCACATTTCATAGACACGTTGAATATGCTCCCATCGCACGCGATCCGCTGACATAAGGTTATCAGGCAAAGGCGGATGGGCGTCAGCGCGTGCCAAAAGCGCATTCATGACGTCATTGGCATCGGCAGGTTTTGCCAGATAATCAATTGCGCCAATTTTCACGGCCGCAACGGCGGTGGCAATCGCGCCATAGCCCGTCAGAACCACCACCCGGCAATCCGGCCTACACGAATGCAGCACCTCTACCACATCGAGGCCATTGCCGTCGCCAAGACGCAAGTCAATGACGGCATAGGCGGGGGGATTTGCCAGTGCCGCGGTACAGCCGGCCGCCACACTTTCGGCGGTTTGCGGGATGAAACCACGTTTTTCCATGGCTTTGGCGAGGCGTTTGACAAAAACCTCGTCATCATCAACCAAAAGCAGACTGCGATCGGGACCAATGTCAGCGGCGATTTCGTCGGCCATGGCAGTTCCTTTCAGGGCGGCGTTCCGGGATCGCCGGTCATCCAGCTAATCCTAGCTTGCCTTCAGGAAACAACCAGTGCGTTCCGCCATTTCTTCAGGCGTCGTTTCGCGCAGAAAGAATTCGGCAAATCCGGTTTTTGGCAGCATCAGATAAGTCATTGTGGTGTGATCGACTTCATAATCCTTACCGGGATTATCCGGCACTTTGTAGTACACTTTGAAGGCCTCTGCTGCCGTCTTGACCTGCTCTGGCGTGCCGGTCAAGCCCACCAATTTGGCGCTGAAATTGTCGGTATATTCGGCCAAGGCAGCAGGCGTATCGCGGGCGGGATCGACGGAAATGAAAATTGGCGTGACGTCATAGCCCTGCTTTTCAAGCAACTCTGCAGCTTGTGCATTGCGGGCGTTGTCAAGAGGGCACACATCCGGGCAAGAAGTGTAGCCGAAATAAACCAGCGCCGGTTTTGCAAACACCTGAGTATCCGTCACGGATTTGCCGGACTCGTCCGTCAGCGTAAACGGCCCGCCAATGTGGCCACCAGCGACCACACCGCTGCGGCAATCCGCGAAAGGGTCGGCAGCTCTGCTGGCCCAGGTCCAACCAAGCAGCGCCGCGATGGCCAACGCACCAACTGTTGCGTAGAGTCTGGTCATGGATCACCTCTGTTCGTCACGGGCGCATTGATCTGCCAAGTTGCGGGGCATAACAATGCCATCTTCCAGACTTTTTGACAGGCGGCAAATGGTTCACGCAGATGTGCATTGGGGTCTGGGTGAAGTTCGGGGCGATTGGGTTCGGCTTAGGACGCTGGTCGCGCTGCGCTGGATGGCGATTGGCGGACAGATTGCCGCCGTCATCGTCGCGCCGTTTTTTCAGCTTCAACTGCCGTTGGGCCTGTGTGCTCTGGCAATCAGTGCCTCGATCATTGCCAACCTGACGTTCATGCTGGTCTATCCGATGAACAAACGCCTGACCGAGGTCGAGGCGATGCTGATGCTGCTGTTCGATCTGTTCCAGCTGGTGTTTCTACTGTCGGTAACGGGCGGATTGACCAACCCCTTTGCACTGTTGGTTCTGGCACCAGTGACAATATCGGCTTCTGCGCTGGACTTGCGGTCGGCACTGGTTCTGGCGGGATCGGCAATTTTGCTGGTCACGCTGCTTGCATTTTTCAGCATTCCGCTCGGGGGAATTGATGGTGTTGAATTGCATGTACCAATGCTGTTCCGGTTTGGCTTCTGGCTGGGACTGGTGATCGGGATTGTCTTTCTGGGCGTCTATTCGCGCCGCGTCGCGACCGAAATCCGCGCAATGTCGGATGCGTTGTTCGTCGCGCAGATGGCGTTGGCGCGGGAACAAAAGCTGACGGACCTGGGTGGAGTGGTGGCCGCCGCCGCCCATGAACTTGGCACACCGCTGGCCACGATCAAGCTGGTCAGTACGGAGATGACCAACGCGCTTGAAGGACAGCCGGATTTACAGGAAGACGCACGTCTTATCGTAGGTCAGGCCGACCGGTGCCGTGATATTCTGCGGGCGATGGGTCGATCTGGCAAAGATGACCTGCAGTTGAAGCAAGCTCCGCTGATCGCCGCGGTGCGTGAGGCTGCGGAGCCGCATCTTGGGCGTGGCAAGGCGGTCTCGATCTCGCAGTTCAGCGATGCCGCGGGGCAGATACGGCAACCGAATATCCTGCGCCGGCCAGAGGTTATACATGGGTTGCGAAATCTGGTGCAGAACGCGGTGGATTTTGCGAAGGCCAAAGTCTGGATCGATGTGGAGTGGACGGACACCGCAATCCGGGTGCGGATCGTCGATGATGGCAAGGGATTTCCACTACAAGTGATCGGCCGCATTGGCGATCCATTCGTAAGACTGCGCCAGCCGCCGCAAGAGGCCCTGTTGCGACCTGAATATGAGGGAATGGGGCTGGGTCTGTTCATCGCGAAAACGCTGCTGGAGCGAAGCGGAGCTGAGTTGACGTTCGCCAACGCCGCCGACCCGTTTCTGGCACCACTCGAACGACCCGAGCGTTGCGGCGCTGTGGTCGAGGTGACATGGCCGATGGCCGCATTGCTGGCCCCGCCTGATCTGGTGCAGGGTGACAATCCACTGACGCAGGCATGAGCGACCAGTTAATCGAACCACAGCATTTCCCGTTCTGATTGTGGGCAGGTTTACGCTACACAATTAACGCTTCATTAACCGAAACATCTCTAAGTTGAGATGGGAAACTTGGTTGGCGGCGGGGGTTGAATGACAATGGACTGGCTGTCGGCGGCCTTTCTGGTGGTGACTGCCCTGTCGGCAGCAGCACTTGGTAGTGCCGTGATCATTTTTGCGGACCGCCACCTGCAAAAGGCTCCGGTCGGCTTTTTCAAAGAACCCGCCAGCGCCACGGTTTTCCTGTTTGACGGCGAAGTGCTGATCGACAGCACCGCCAGCGCACGGGCGTTGCTTGCCGCCAGCCAAATGCGCGGCTCGGCTTTGGTTCGGCTCAAGTCATGTTTGGCGGTACATTTTTGCGATCTGGATGAACAGCTTTTGCGCTTGCCGCATGAAGGTGTTCTGACCTTGGCATCGTCGGCCGTTTCCGGGCCGCCGTTACTACTACAGGCAGAATTGCATGGCGGATTGACGCGGCTGGTACTGATCGACCCGGAACAGCACGACCAGATGCCGGGTCAGGATATGCTTGCTCAACGCGCAATGGTTGAAGAGCTGGATTTGTTGCGATCAACCATGACGAAGGCGCCAATCCTGATCTGGCGTGAGGCGGAAAATGGGGATGTGACTTGGGCCAACGCAGCATATCTGCTGCGAACTGGCGACGTGCTGGAGCCGGGGCAGGATTTGCGTTGGCCCCTGCCCCGGCTGTTTGATCGCACCGCTTCGGCGCAAGGCGTCACGGGGCAGCGACAACGGCTGAACCTCAACACCGGCAAGACGTTATGGTACGACCTCGACAGCTCCGCTGAGGGCGCGGGCAGGCTGCTGTTCGCTACGCCAGCAGATTCTGCGGTTCAGGCAGAGACGACGATGCGCGGTTTTATGCAAACCTTGACCGACACGTTCGCCCATTTGCATGTCGGGCTGGCGATCTTCGACCGCAAGCGCCAGTTGCAGTTGTTCAACCCGGCCCTTCTGGACCTGACCGGACTGCCCGCGGATTTTCTGTCGATGCGGCCGTCGCTACTGTCGCTGTTGGACGGTATGCGCGACCGCAACAGGATCCCTGAGCCGAAAGACTATCGCGGTTGGCGACAGCAGATAGTTGACATGGAAGAAGCCGCCGCCACCGGGCTATACGAAGAAACTTGGAGCTTGCCGGGTGGTCAGACGTACCGCGTTATCGGGCGACCGCATCCCAATGGGGCGTTGGCGCTGATGATCGAGGATATCTCGGACGAGATGCTGCGGACGCGGCGATACCGCGCGGATCTTGAGTTGGGCCAGTCGGTCATCAACGAGGTGGAAGAGGCAATTGCAGTGTTTTCGCATGCCGGACAACTTGTCATGTCGAATTCCGCCTACAGTTCGTTGTGGGGCAGCGATCCGTCCAGCACTCTCGGCGACGCTAGCCTGCATGCGCTGTGCACCGAATGGCGCAACAGTTGTGCGCCGAGCAAAATCTGGTCCGAACTGGAGGATTTTGCCTCGAACCCCGGCGACCGTGCGGTATGGCGGGCAGAGGCGCGGCTGCTGGATGGCCGGTCGATCGAATGCCGCTTTGCACCTTTGGCGGGTAGTGCCACGCTGACCGCGTTCAGGCTGAACGACATCGGGGGCAAACCAGCGTCCATCCGGGACGATGACGAACGGCGCAGCGCCTGATCCCGCTTGCGGCAGCGTCGCATGCAGCTAAAAAGGGCCGATGACCACCCTGACCCTGCATCTGGCAACTGAAGCCGATACCAGCCGCCTGGCAGCGGT
This sequence comes from Paracoccaceae bacterium, assembly GCA_039926325.1. Lineage (GTDB taxonomy): Bacteria > Pseudomonadota > Alphaproteobacteria > Rhodobacterales > Rhodobacteraceae > Stagnihabitans. The sequence goes on from JBDSXE010000115.1 coordinate 4,627, forward strand.
GATCGCGCCACTTTCACGGGCGGGCGATACGCTGCTGCTCGATGGAGCCATTGGTGCCGGCAAAACCCATTTCTGCCGCGCGTTTATTCAGGCGCGCATGGGTAGGGCAGAGGACGTCCCTTCGCCTACATTCACACTTGTCCAGACGTATGAAGCCGATGTCGAAATCTGGCATGCCGATCTGTACCGGCTCGGTCACCCGGATGAGGTTCTGGAACTGGGTCTGGACGATGCATTTGCCACGGCGATCTGTCTGATCGAATGGCCTGACCGGTTGGGCAGCCATCTGCCGCAGGGCGCGCTGCGGATCAGACTGTCCGATGACGGCAACGGGCGTCGGGCGGAGATCGACTTTGGCGCGCGCCCAGAGCTTGCCGCAATGGTCCGCGCCGGAATGGGTCGCGTTAGGAATGCGGATGGTTTTCTGCGCTCAAGCGGTTGGGGTGATGCCCGGCGCACGCCTTTGGCTGGCGATGCTTCGGCACGACGGTATGAACGGTTGGCGCTTGGGGATAAGACGGCAATCCTTATGGATGCGCCGCCGGAACAGGCCGATGATATCGCTGATTTCGTCAAGATTGATCGGCATTTACACTCCATCGGTCTATCCGCGCCGAAACTGCTGGCCGAAAATATGGCACAGGGGTTTTTGCTGCTTGAAGACTTCGGCGACGGCGTATTTGCAAGGTTGGCTAAGGCGGAGCCAACCCGCGAACCTCAATTGTATGAGGCCGCGACCGATGTGCTTTTACACCTGCAATCCCAGCCCCCCGCCCCCGGTTTGCCAAATCTGACTGCATTGGAGTGGGCCAGAGCAGCTGATCTGGCTGTGGAGTGGTACCGCTTTGCAATTACCGGTAATAGGTCTGGGGGTGCGGAACTTGTTGGCGCGCTGCACGAGGCGCTGGCAAAGTGGGCCGATGGACCGCGCGTCATGGTTCTGCGGGACTATCATGCTGAAAATCTGATGTTCCTGTCAGATCGAACGGGTGTCAAAAGCGTCGGCTTGCTTGACTTCCAACTCGCCCAATTGGGGCAGCCGGGCTACGATATGGTTTCGCTGCTGCAAGATGCCAGACGTGATGTTACTCCCGAAGTCGAACATCAGATGATCCGCCGCTTTTTGGCCGGCTGCGGCATGGATGAGGTGGCTTTCCGGTCAGCCTATGCTGCACTTGGCGCGCAGCGTGCCCTACGAATTCTGGGGATTTTCGCTCGTCTTTGCCTCCGGGATAGCAAGGCCGGTTACGTGGCCCTGATGCCGCGAGTCTGGTCGCAGTTACAGCGCAATCTGGCACACCCGGCACTTACGCGATTGGCCAAGGTCAGTGCCGACCTGATCCCCGAGCCAACGCCGCACCTCAATTGGATCGAGGGGCAATGCGGCAATTTCCGCTGATGCTGTTCGCTGCCGGTTTTGGCAACCGGATGGGCGCGCTGACGCGCGACCGACCCAAGCCGCTGATCGATGTGGTCGGCCGCAGCCTGCTGGATCACGCTCTGGCCTTGGCCGACGAAGCTGGCATAACGCGCCGCGTCGCCAATCTGCATTATCGCGGCGCGCAGTTAGCCGATCAGCTTAAAGATCGGAACGTGGCCCCGTCATGGGAGTCGGCGGAAATTCTAGAGACGGGCGGCGGACTGCGGAACGCGCTGCCGCTTCTGGGGTCGGGTCCAGTCATGACCTTGAATACCGATGCCGTCTGGTCTGGCACAAACCCGCTGGCTGAACTGTCGCAAAACTGGGACGATGCCCGCATGAGCGCGCTTCTGCTGCTTGTTCCACTACAAAGCGCTGTCGGCCACACTGGTACAGGCGACTTCCTTATGGCGGCCGATGGACGGATTACCCGTGCCAGCGGACAGCCGGGTCTGGTTTATGTCGGTGCCCAAATCGTCGACCCAGCCGGACTGCACGACATCCCGCAGAGCGTTTTCTCGCTGAACGTCCTGTGGGATCGCCTTATTGCCGAGGGTCGTGCATTCGGCATTCTGCACGATGGCGCATGGTGTGATGTCGGGCGGCCCGAAGGGATTGCTTTGGCTGAGGCGATGCTGGCAAAGTCGGGAAATGTTTGACGCGCCTGCCCCCCATGTATTCACGCTACCGCCCGGCGTCGACTTTGCCAAAGAGCTGGTGCGTGGTCTGACAGAACGGTTTGCCGGTCAACCACCCGAGGCGATGGCTAAGCTGCGACTGTTCGTGAACAGCCAGCGGATGCGGCGGCGCGTGGTAGAGGTGATGACGGCTGACGGCGCACGGTTTTTGCCGCGCATCACCGTGCTGACCGACCTGCACCGCGAACCGATATTGGCCGGATTTGCACCAACCGTAAGCCCGCTTCGGCAGCGACTAGAGCTGGCAAAGCTGATCGGCAAGCTGCTGGAGGCCCAGCCCGATCTTGCCCCACGCTCCGCGCTTTACGATCTGGCGGACAGTCTCTCCACGCTGTTAGGGGAAATGCGGGACGAGGGCGTTTCGGCGCAGACCCTTGCCGACATTGACGTATCAAACCACTCCGCCCATTGGGCGCGGTCGCAGGCGTTCCTGAAAATTATTGCCCCGGTAATGGCCAATCAGGGTGACGATCAGGCGCGTCAACGCGAAGCCGCCCTAAGGTTGGCTGCTTTCTGGCAAGCGGATCCCCCCGCCAACCCCATAATTATAGCCGGTTCGACCGGATCGCGGGGCGCGACCGCGCTGCTGATGCAAGCGGTGGCGCGGCTGGAATTGGGCGCTGTCGTGCTGCCGGGGTTCGATGATGATCTGCCAGAGACGGTCTGGCAGGCGATGGATGATGTCCTGACGGCCGAGGATCACCCGCAATTCCGCTTTCGTATGCTGATGGATGCACTGCAGATAACGCCCGCCGATCTGAAACCGTGGCGTACGGTGACGCCTGCCAATAGCGCGCGGAATCGGTTGATCTCACTGTCGTTGCGACCCGCGCCTGTGACAGATCAGTGGCTGGTCGAGGGTGCCACGTTGCCAGATCTTGTGGCCACTACCGGCGACGTGACCTTGATCGAGGCCGCGGGGCCGCGCGAAGAGGCGCTGGCGATTGCCCTGATCTTGCGTGACGCGGTCGAGCGGGGTGTACGCGCCGCGCTGATCACGGCGGATCGCAGCCTGTCGCGGCGCGTCGCGGCCGCGCTCGACTTGTGGCGAATTGTGCCCGACGATTCCGCTGGCGACCCGCTGGCCTTGTCCGC
>JBDSXE010000116.1:0-3208 GCA_039926325.1 Paracoccaceae bacterium
TGCAACCCGCCATTGCCAACGCGCCGGATGCCAAACCGCTGATCCTGACCAACGCCATCCTGCGCTTTGAAAATGTCGATTTCGCCTATCCCTCCGCGCCGCAATCAAAAGTCCTGACCAACCTCAGCTTCACCGCCAAGCGTGGTGAGACCATCGGCATCATCGGCCCGCCCGGCAGTGGCAAATCCACGCTCGCCCACCTGATCCCGCGGTTTTACGACGTCACCGGCGGGCGCATCACGCTGGACGGTCAGGATATTCGCACCGTCACCCTCGCCACCCTGCGCGATGCTGTGTCGGTCGTGGCGCAAGACGTTTTCCTGTTCACCACCACGCTGGAAAACAACATCGCCTACGCCGAACCCCACGCCGACAGCACGGAAATCGAGGACGCCTCGCAAGACGCCCAGATCCACAGCCATATCGCCAGCCTCGCCAAATCCTACCGCACCATTGTGGGCGAGCGTGGTTCTTCGCTGTCCGGTGGCCAGAAACAGCGCGTCGCTATCGCCCGCTCGCTTATGCCCAAACCCGGCGTTCTGGTGTTCGACGACAGCACCGCCGCCGTCGATGCCAATACCGAGGCGCGCATCCGCACCGCCCTGCAAGAGGGGGCAGCCGACCGCGTCACGATCATCGTCGCCCACCGTCTGAACTCGCTGCTGCACGCCGACCGCATCCTGTTTCTGGACGCCGGACGCATCATCGAGCAGGGCAGCCATGCCGAGCTGCTGGCCTTGGGGGGACGCTACCGGGCGCTGTACGATCTGCAAACCCACGGCTCTGACCGGATAGAGGCCGCGCAATGACGGATCAGGCCACCACCGAACAAGACTACCAATCCGACCGCGAATCCGCCCCCGGCGCCCCCACCCTACGCGCCGTGGTAGGCTCGCACCGCATCGAAGAAGAGATGTTTGGCCGGGTTTTCGACCCCCAGATCATCCGCCGCATCGGTGCCTTCGTAAAACCCTACCGCCGCCAGTTCGTCATCTCTGTCGTGGCCGTGTTGGTGTTCACCGTCACTCAACTGGCGATCCCGATGATCATCCGCCACGCCATCGACAAAGGCGTTATGGCTGGTCCCGCTGGCAAAACCGTGCTGTACCAATCCCTCATCGCCTTTGCCCTCGTCATCGCGCTGAACTTCATCGCCAGTCAGGTCCAGGAATCCGTCGTCGGTCGTGCCGCTGAAAACGTCCTGTTCGACATCCGCCGCGCCATGTTCGCCCATCTGCAACGCGTCTCGCTGTCCTTCATGGACAAGACAGAGGTCGGTCGCCTGATGTCGCGCTTGCAAGGCGATGTCGGCTCGATGCAGGAGTTTCTTGAAACCTCGGTCCTGTCGGTTGGCGATATTGTCCTCTTGTTCGGCATCATAACGCTGATGCTGTATCTTGACGCGGGCCTTGGCCTGATCACCCTCGCCGTCCTGCCAGTGCTGTTCGTCGCCCGCATCTTCTGGCTGCCCCTCGCGCGGGAATCGTTCATCAAGGCGCATGAGACGAACTCCGCCGTCAACGGGGCGCTTGCCGAAGGCATCCACGCCGTCCGCACCGTGCAGGCGATGAGCCGGGAAAGCCTGAACGCCCAACTGTATGAGGTAAAGGTGCAGGCCAACCTCGCCAGCAACCTTTGGGCGTCGAAACTGGCGCAAATCCTTGTGCCGATTGTCGATACGCTGACCGGCGTTGCCATGTCGCTGGTCGTCGTTCTTGGCGGTTCGATGGTCCTCGACCATCGGCTGGACGTTGGCGTGATGGTCGCGTTCCTGTTCTACATCCAGCGTTTCTTCGACCCGATCCGCTCGCTCACCATCCAGTATTCCGTGATGCAGCGTGCAATGGCCTCGGGTCAACGCCTGATCGAAGTCTTGGATGTGCCGATTTCGGTGCAGGACAGTCCCGACGCCGTCACCATGCCCGACAGCGACGGTTCGGTGGAATTTCGCAATGTCAGCTTCGGCTATGACCCCAAACAACTGGTGCTAAAGGATATTTCCTTCCGCGTCGAACCTGGCCAGACCGTCGCCCTTGTCGGCCCCACCGGGTCTGGCAAGTCCAGCGCGATGGCCGTGATCCACCGCTTTTACGACGCCACCGAAGGCGCGGTCCTCGTTGGTGGCCACGACGTGCGACATGTCACCCAAGCCTCGCTCGGTCGGCAGATTGCGATGGTCTTGCAGGATCCGTTCCTGTTCACCGGCACCATATTCGAGAATATCCGCTACAACAAAGACAGCGCCACGCGGGAACAGGTGATCGCCGCCGCCACCGCCCTTGGTGCGGACCCCTTTATCCGCGCCCTTCCCGACGGCTACGACACAATGCTTGGCGAACGTGGCGGCAGCCTGTCCACTGGTCAGCGCCAGTTGCTCAGCTTTGCCCGCGCTCTGGTGGCGGATGCCAAGATCCTTGTGCTGGACGAGGCGACCGCCAGCATCGACAGCGCCACCGAACAGGTGATCCAGCGCGCGCTTGCGATCCTGCTGAAAGGCCGCACCGGCCTTGTGATCGCGCACCGCCTTGCGACCGTTCGCCACGCTGACCGGATCATGGTCCTGCAAGCCGGGCGTCTGGTGGAAAGCGGCACCCACACCGAACTGCTGCATCGGGGCGGGCTGTACGCGGGCCTGTACCGCGCCAACTACGCCAGCTTTGATGACGTCGGGGCCGCGACTTAGGCCGCGTCCGGTTCGCTCAGCGCGTCGTTTAGCACCAGCACCCACACCAGCAGCGGTATCGCCACGACGCCGCCCAATGGCCCCCACAGCCAGATGCCGAAAATTAACGAAATGAACACCAACAGCGGGTTCAGTGATAACTGCCGACCCACAACAGAGGGGGTGATAAACTGCCCCTCCACCGTCGCCAGCCCCAGGAATGACAGCGCGGGCACCACCGACATCGCCCCATCATATTGCGCGATCCCGGCAAACAGCAGCCCGATCACAATCGTCGCCGGGCCAAGGTACGGCACGAAATTCAGCAAAAACGCTGTGACCCCCCACAGCACCGCGTCGTTCGCCCCTTCCACCATCAGCATGATCGCCAGCGCTGTTCCCAAACAGAAATTTACCAGCGAAATCGCCAGAAAATAGTGCGAAACCTTGCGCTCTGCCGCCAGCAGACGGCGCGTGGTCTGGGCCCGCTCAGTCGGGACTGACAACCGGATCGCAGCCCACGAGTAAATTTCGCTGCGGGTCAGC
>JBDSXE010000117.1:0-7161 GCA_039926325.1 Paracoccaceae bacterium
ATCCAATGGGTTGACAGGCTGGCTGGACATGCGGCTTGCCCACATCGAGGCAGTGCTTAGCGAACGGGAGTGGTTGGCCGCAAACAGGTTCACCGTTGCTGACCTGATCTTGGCTGACGTGCTGCGCGTCGCAAAGGTGCGCGCCCATGGCAGCCGTCCCGCGACCGAAGCCTATGTCGAGCGCGTCACGGCTCGGCCAGCTTTCCGAAAGGCTTATGCAGACCAGATCGCGCATTTCGCGGCGGCTGACGAAAGGCACTTGAAGGGCGCCTGACGAATTCGCGCATCTCAGGAAGCTGCGTTCGATTCGTGCGAACAGCAGTCGGACGTTTGATTATGACCGTCCATTGGCAATGGCGTGGTGCGGCAAATGTCCACTACAATGCCAGCTTAGCGGCAACTGTTTCCTTGCGCCACGACCAGCTAGCGGGGATAAACCCCTATGGAATGGCGGGACGAGGGGGCGCTTTTGACCATGCGGGTGCATGGGGAGAGTGCGGCGATCATTGAGGTGTTTACGGCGGCGCATGGGCGGCATGCCGGGGTGGTGCGCGGGGGCGGGTCGCGGCGGATGGCGGCTGTCTTGGAGCCGGGGACGCAGGTTCAGGTGACATGGTCGGCGCGGCTGGACGAGCATCTGGGGGTGTTCGTGGTGGAGCCTTTGGTGTCGCGGGCCGCAATCTTGGGCGACCGGCTGGCGCTGGCGGGGCTGAACGCGGTTTGCGCGCTGCTGCATGTGGCGCTGGCGGAGCGGGATCCGCACGCCGCGTTGTGGGTCAAGACGGTGGCGCTGCTGGATATGCTGGCGGCGGGCGCGGACTGGCCCAAGGTTTACCTGCGGTGGGAGCTGGACTTGCTGGAGGAACTGGGGTTCGGGCTGGACCTTTCGTCCTGTGCGGTGACGGGGAGCCGGGAGGATCTGGCTTTTGTCAGTCCGAAGTCGGGGCGGGCGGTGTCGCGCGGGGCTGCTGGGGAGTGGGAGGCGCGGTTGCTGCCTTTGCCGGCGGTGCTGCTGGGTCAGGGGCCAGCCTCGGGCGTGGAGATGGTGCAGGGGTTGGCGCTGACGGGGCATTTCCTGAACCGGGGTTTGCAGGCGGTTCTGGGCGACCGGGGCTTGCCAGAAGCGCGGGGGCGGTTGCTGGCGCTGCTGGCGCGGGTTTGAGGCGGACCCCTGCCCCATGAAGGCGGGGGAGGGAAAGTAGTCGCGGGCGGACTCAATCTGTCGCCTTCGGCACAGAAGCGGTGCTGAAATTTGCGGCAAATGGGGTATGGCCCATGATGATTTTCCGATTGCGCTGCCGCGACGCAGGACGCCGAAACTGAAGCATTTTGCCCTGCTGGCGGGGTTGGAGGCGGCGGTGCGTGGGTCGCTGATTTCGGTGATGCCGCTGGTGGTGCGGGATGCGATGGGGTCCACCGTTGGCTCTTCGAAGGTGTATTTTTTCGTTGGTCTGATCTCGCTGACCTGGGGGCTTATGGTGCCTTGGGCCAATCGCAAGGTGCCACGGCGGTGGATGTATTCGGTTGGGTGCTGTCTGTACCTGGTGGGGATGACGCTGGCGCTGATCGGCACTCCGGTCACAGTGACGCTGGCGCTGATGGCGAGCGCGATGGCGACGGCTACGACGTTTGTGTGCTTCAACGCTTATGTGCTGGATTATGTCGACCGCGCCAATCTGGGGCGGGGGCAGAGCATGCAGATGTTTTATGCTGCGACGCCGTGGGCGCTGGGGCCGGTGCTGGGGGTTTGGCTGCACGATTATTGGCGACCGCTGCCGTTTCTGATTGCGGGCGGATTTGCGGTGACGCTGCTGGTGGCGTTCTGGATCTTGCGGCTGGGCAATGGCAAGCAGATCAGCAAGGCGAAGCGGCCCGCGATCAATCCGCTGGCGTATCTGGGGCGGTTCTTTGCTCAGCCCCGCCTGATTGCCGGGTGGAGTTTTGCGGTGATCCGGTCAACCGGGTGGTGGGTGTATGTGGTGTACCTGCCGTATTTCTGTATCGAGCAAGGAATGGGCAACAAGGTGGGCGGCGTGGCGCTGTCGCTGTCGAACGCGCTGCTGTTTCTGGCCCCGACCCTGCTGCGGCTGGCGCGGCGGAGTTCGGTGCGGGTTTCGGTCAGGATGGCGTTCGGGTTCTGCGGGGCGTTTTTTCTGATCTCATCGCTGGTGTCGGGGTTGCCATGGCTGACGGTGCTGGCGATGATGTTCGCGTCGATCTTGCTGGTGACGCTGGATGTGATCGGCGGGTTGCCGTTTCTGATGTCGGTCAAACCAAGCGAACGGACAGAGATGTCAGCGGTCTATTCCAGCTTTCGCGACGTGTCATCGATCGTGACGCCGGGGATGGCCTGGGCGGTGCTGGCGATAGCACCGACGGCGGCAATTTTTGCAGCGACCGCGGGGTTGATGGGGGTTGCGTTCAGTGTGGCCGGGCGGCTGCATCCGCGGCTGGGGTCTCAAAGGCCGTCACGCGGGGGTGGTTGAGAGAGCCGGGGGCCAGCCCCCGGGCCCCCGGGATATTTGCGCCAATATGAATGGCGAAATTTTAGATAAATTGTCAGGGTTTGAAGAACTTGCCTGCTGGCGACGCCGTGAATATCTCGCAGCCCGTTGCCGTGACACCGATAGAGTGTTCGAACTGAGCGGACAGGGTTTTGTCGCGGGTGATGGCGGTCCAGTCGTCGGCCAGCACCTTGGTTTCCGGGCGGCCGAGGTTGACCATCGGTTCGACGGTGAAAAACATCCCCTCCTCCAGCACGGCGCCAGAACCTGCGCGGCCGTAGTGGAGGACGTTGGGTGAGGCGTGGAAGACACGGCCCAACCCATGTCCGCAGAAATCACGGACGACGGACATGCGCGCCGCCTCGACATAGGATTGGATCGCGTGGCCAATATCGCCGAAGGTGTTGCCGGGTTTGACGGCGGCAAGGCCGCGCATCAGCCCCTCGTGTGTGACTTTGATCAGGCGGTCTGCAAAGGGTTTTGCGGTGCCTGCCACATACATCCGGCTGGTGTCACCAAACCAGCCATCCACGATCACGGTGACGTCGATGTTCAGGATGTCGGTGTCTTGCAGCACATCGCTGGACCGCCCGGGGATTTTACCACCAGGTATGCCGTGGCAGACGACGTGATTGACCGAAATGCACGACGCGTGTTGATAGCCTTTGTAGCCAATGGTGGCGGAGACCGCGCCGTGGCGGGCGACTTCGCCCCGGATGAAGTCGTCAAGCGCGGCGGTGGTGGTGCCGGGGGCTACAAGGGGGCCAATGTCATCCAGAATGGTCGCCGCGATGCGGCCAGCTTCACGCATGCCTGCGAAATCGGCGTCCTCGTATATGCGAATGCCATCCCGTGTCATGCGACCGCGTATCTCTTCCAACATCGCGTCCTCCGTTCCCTTGCACAAATAAGGCAAAGCATTCGGTTTTGCCAGAGGGGGCGGGCTTGGAACCGAGGGTGTGTGATCCTATAGCTGTGGGATAGTAGCGGGAGATTGTAATGACGAACCAGACTGCGGCGATGCTGGTGATTGGCGACGAGATTTTGTCGGGGCGCACGCGCGACAGCAACATGCACCATCTGGCGCTGCAACTGACCGAGCATGGCCTGCAGCTGGCAGAAGCGCGGGTGGTGGCGGATGATCACGCGGCGATCATCGCGGCGGTGAACGCGCTGCGGGCGGCGTATGACCATGTGTTCACCTCTGGCGGGATCGGGCCGACGCATGACGACATTACGGCGGATGCAATTGCAGCGGCGTTTGGCGTGGCGATCACCCACCGCGCCGATGCAATGGCGCTGATGGCGGCGAACTACGCGCGGCAGGGGATGGAATTCAACGACGCAAGGCAACGCATGGCGCGGATACCGGATGGGGCGCGGCTGATCGACAATCCGGTGTCTATTGCACCCGGCTTTACGGTTGAGAATGTGCATGTCATGGCCGGGGTGCCGCGTATATTCGAGGCGATGCTGGCGGGCGTGTTAAGCCAGATTGCGCGGGGGCAACCGTTGCTGTCGCGGAACTTGCGGCTGTTGCGCGGTGAGGGTGAGATCGCCACGCCGTTCGCGGAATTTGCGGCCAGGAACCCCGATCTGGCGATGGGGTCGTATCCGTTTCAACAGGATGGGGCGTTCGGCACAAATCTGGTGATACGGGGCACCGATGTCGTGCAGTTGGATGCGGCGATGGCGCAGCTGACGGAGTTGTTGGCGAGATGACGGGTTGGGCGGAAGTGATGGAGGCAACGTGGCCCCCGGCTGCGGTGCGCGATCTGGGGCCGTGGCGGCTGCGCGATGGTGCGGGTGGTGGCAAGCGGGTGTCGGCGGCCACGGCAGAGGGTGCGTGGACGACGGGGGATCTGGCGCTGGCAGAGGCGGCTATGGCGCAACCGTTGTTCCAGATCCGGCAGGGGGATGGCGCGCTGGATGCGGCGCTGGACGCGCGCGGGTATCGGCTGATTGATCCGGTTGTGGTGTATGAGGCTGCGGTGACCGGGTTCGATGCGCCGCCGCCCATGACGACATTTCCGCATTGGCCTCCGCTAGAGATTGCCGTGGGTCTGTGGGCAGCTGCGGGCATTGGCCCGGCAAGGCTGGCCGTGATGCATCGCGCGTTGGGGCCTAAGGTCGCTATTCTGGCGCGGGCCAAGGATCGGGTGGCTGGGGTGGCTTATGTGGCGCTGCACGGAACCACGGCGATGCTGCATGCGTTGGAAGTTGCACCGAACCTGCGACGGCAGGGTTGCGCGCAGAATATCCTGCGGGCGGCAGCCGTCTGGGGCAGGGAAAACGGCGCCGATGTTCTGACGCTGGTGGTCACCGAGGCGAATGCAGGGGCGCGAAACCTGTACGCTTCCCTAAACATGCAGGTTGTGGGAAGCTACCACTACCGCGAGAAATGAGCCCGAAGAGGCCGTGAGCAGTTGATACGGATTTTAACAGCGGCCGCCGCACTGACGCTTTCATCGGGTGCCAGCACCTTTTCGGCAGCTGCGTTCACGTTGGAAATGCCAGCGCCTGCGTTGGTGATCGGCGGTCGGGCGGACACTCCGGGTAGTTATCCAATGCCCGTGGGGCCGTATTCGAACGGCGATGTTCCGGTGAAACGGGTTGAAGGGGCGCTGGACCAGCGGGCCTTCCGGCTGGAGTCCAAGGGGCTGAACACGATGCAACTGGAGGGCGCGCTGCGCGATCAGTTGACGGCTGCCGGGTACACGGTGATTTATGAGTGCGATACGACGGACTGTGGCGGGTTCGATTTCCGCTACCGGATGCAGGTTTTGCCGGAACCGCAGATGCACGTCGATCTGGGCGATTTCCGCTATCTGGCGGCAGAGCGCAAGGTCGGCAAGGGGTCGGACTATGTGGCGCTGCTGGTCAGCAGGTCCGCCGATCAGGGGTTTGTCCAGGTGACTTCGGTGGGGGCCGCAGGTGATGTGGCGCCTGTTGTGGCGGATCAGGTCGCCACGATTGCACCGGGCGATGGGCCGTCAGTGGCGGCGACTGCATTGGCGAGTGCGGACAAGCCGATCACTGGCCAACTGGGCGATTTGCTGGAAAAAGACGGGGCGCAGGCGCTGGATGATCTGGTGTTCGCCAGTGGCAAGGGTGTGCTGGAGGATGCGGATTATGCGTCGCTCGCGGAACTTGCCGATTGGCTGAAGGCCAATCCGGCGCGGAAAGTGACGCTGGTTGGTCATACTGATGCGTCTGGGGGATTGGCGAACAATATTGCGCTGTCCAAACAGCGGGCGCAAAGCGTGCGGGCGTGGCTGATCTCGCACTACGGGGTGACGGGGGGGCAAGTTGACGCGCAGGGGGCGGGATATCTGGCACCACGCGACACCAACCTTACCGAAGCAGGCCGCACGCGAAATCGGCGGGTCGAGGTGATGCTGTCGTCGATGGAATAGGTAAGGTGATCGGGGTTTCGAACTTAAACCTGGTCAGATCATCGCCGTAACGCCGACCTGGGCCGAAGGTGATGACTTCGGCCCCGCAAGACTGTCAGCGTGGGTTCACCAGTTGTCCGGACCTTTGTCCATGTAGCGGCGAGCCAGAAAGTCGATGAAGGCGCGGACCTTGGGCTGAGTGAATCTGCCCGGCGGATAGACGGCGTAGATGCCCTGCACTTCGACCGGCAAACCCGGAATAGCCTCTTCGACCTGACCGTGCTTCATCGCGTCGGCGTACAGGAACGACGGCAGATAGGCGATGCCAAGGCCGGAAACGGCAGCGTTCAGCAGGCTTTGGCCGTCATTCACCGTCAACCAGCCCGCCGTGCGGACGTGACGCTTTTCCCCCGAGGGTGCGGTGACTTTCCAGACGTTGCCGTTGGCCTGATTGGAATAGTGCAGCAATTTGTGGTCGTTCAAATCGTCGATTTTCAACGGGCGGCCATACTTCTGGAAATACGAAGGCGAGCCGATCATGCGTTTGGCGGTGTCGGTCAGTTTGCGGGCGCGCAGCGTGCTGTCTTCCAGTTCACCGACGCGGATCGCCATGTCGAAACCTTCGGAGATCAGTTCGACGTAGCGGTTGTTCAGGACCATGTTGACGGTGATGTCGGGATATTCCAGCAGGAAATCCCCCAAGATAGGCGAAAGCAGGTTCACCCCGAAATCAGTGGCAACGCTGATACGAAGCAGACCTGAAGGCGCCGATTGCATAGATGTGACCAGCGCATCCGCCTCGCCAGCGTCATTCAGGACACGTCGCGCGCGGTCGTAGTAGGCAAGGCCAATCTCTGTCGGAGAGACACGGCGCGTTGTCCGGTTCAGCAGCCGTGCGCCCAAGCGCGCCTCAAGTGCGGAAACGTGCTTTGAGACCGCCGATTTGGAGATTCCCATCTTTTTGGCAGCGTCCGTGAAGCCACCCTGGTCAACGACCGTGGCGAAGGCTTCCATTTCCGTCAATCGATCCATCTGTTTTCCCCAAGCGACCAGTGTGGGCTGTTCGAGGAGTATTGATCGCGGATTCGGGCGAGATCGCGGCGTTATGGCGACACATTGGGGTATTACGGAGGATCGTTGATGGCAGGGAAACAGCTGGAAGCCGGAGCATTCCCAGCTTTTCATAACAAAAGCAGCGGTCAGGCTGCCTTAATTGGCGGTTTCCACGCAATGCCGCCGGAAGGCGCGTTTCAGCATGTCGA
>JBDSXE010000118.1:0-3251 GCA_039926325.1 Paracoccaceae bacterium
TTTGCCGTGCAGCTTGGACTTTATCACCTCCAGCGCCGCGATGGTTTTGGTGGGGTCAGCGAGGTCGATCTGGATGTGATTGTCCTCGCCGCCCGGCCAGGGGCAACGCGGGTCGAACGCGTGACGAGAGCAGGTCAGGACGCGCCACCCCTCTGCCGAGAATCGCTTGACGGTGGCATGGCCGATCCCGCGACTGGCGCCGGTCAGGACGATGGTTTTCTGATCGGGCATGCGTCACCTTTTTATTGCCTATCAAGGGTAGGGGATGGGTGCCGGAAGGCAAGCTGATTGTGGGTGTCCAGATATGGACATTTTGCAATTGTATTCAATATCAATGTGTTACCATTTTCCGTTAGTGACATCTTAACAATTCCCGCCCTACGTTTTCCGTTGGCACTGACGCACAAAGCGGCTAAGTCGGGCCAATCCCGGAGGCCAAAATGCAAAAGCAGACGACCAACATGTCCCAAGCTGCGTTCACCGCCAAAATGTTGTCAGAGGCCCTGCCCTACCTGCAACGCTATTCCGGCGCGGTTGTGGTGGTGAAGTTCGGCGGCAATGCGATGGGCGACGACGCCCAGATGGCCGAATTTGCGCGTGATGTCGTGCTGATGCGGCAGGTCGGGGTTAACCCGGTCGTGGTGCATGGCGGCGGTCCGATGATCAACGAGATGCTGGAAAAGCTGGGTATCAAAAGCGAGTTTGTGCGTGGCAAGCGGGTGACGGACAAGGCGACAGTTCAGGTGGTCGAGATGGTTTTATCCGGTCTGGTCAACAAGCGGATTGTGCAGGCGATCATGGATGCGGGTGGCCGCGCCGTCGGGATTTCCGGCAAGGACGACGACCTGATGGTGTGCGAGGCTGATGACCCGGAACTGGGTTTCGTCGGTCGCCCTGTCGAGATGAACGTGCAGGTGCTGCGCGATCTGTACAACGCCGGGATTATTCCCGTCGTGGCCCCAGTTGCCACGGGAATGGCGGATAACGAGACGTTCAACGTCAACGGCGATACTGCGGCGGGTGCGATTGCGGGCGCTTTGCAGGCGGATCGCCTGCTGTTGCTGACCGATGTGCCGGGCGTCAAAAATGCTGCGGGCGAGGTTTTGACTCAGCTGACGCCAGACGATGTACGACAGATGCTGGCGGACGGTGTGATTTCGGGCGGGATGATTCCCAAGACCGAAACAGCGCTGCTAGCACTGGATGAAGGTGTCAGGGCTGTCACTATTCTGGACGGCCGGATCGCCAACGCCTGCCTGTTGGAGCTGTTCACGGACCATGGCGCGGGCAGCCAAATTCGATTTACCCAACCGAGGGTGAAGCCGCGCGTCAAGCGGTAGGTTGTCGCAAAGCTTTCGTTTGTGGTTGTTTTGGCAAAGGCCGATGCCTCCGGCGGGGATATTTTTGCCAATATGAAAGGCGAGGTGCGCGGGATGACCTATGCGGCGGTCGTGGCGCAGGCGGCACTGGTGCAACTGGATGTGCTAGGTGGGTTCAACTGCGACGATGACCCTACCCTGCCCAAAGGCACGCGTACGCTATTGATGCTGGGGCCGCGCGAGCCGGGGTTTTGGCCGGCGGTGCAGGCGTCGCCGGAATGGGTTGGGCCGGACCCGGTAGATCGCTGGTCGCGGCGAGTCGTTGGCACGCTGGCGTGTGATCTGGGGGCCAAGGCGCTGTTTCCGTTCGGCGGGCCGCCTTATCAGCCGTTTTTCACCTGGGCGTTGCGAACTGGCCGGGTTTGGGCAAGCCCGGTTCGGCTGCTGGTGCATGAAACGCAGGGGTTGCTGGTCAGCTTTCGCGGGGCACTGGCGTTGAAAGAGCGGTTGGAATTGCCGGTCGCCGCACCACGTCCCTGTGATACCTGTTCCAAGCCCTGCCTGACAGCCTGCCCAGTTGGGGCGCTGACGGTGGCGGGGTATGATTTGCTGCGCTGTCACGGATTTCTGGATCAACCAGAGGGGCGGGATTGCATGGAAGGCGGCTGTCTTGTGCGGCGGGCTTGCCCCGTGTCCCAAGGCTATGCAAGGATGGCGGAACAATCGGCCCACCATATGAGGCAGTTCCATAAATGAAGCGATTGATCCTGACCCGCCACGCCAAATCCAGCTGGGACGACCCGGCGATGACCGACCATGACCGCCCCCTGAATGACCGGGGCAAGGCTGCCGCGGCAGAGTTGGGGGTGTGGCTTGCCTCGCGCGGCTATGTCCCGGGCGAGGTTTTGTGTTCCGATGCGCTGCGGACGCGGAAAACCTGGTCGGGGCTGGCGCCCGCGCTGCCGGGGACGCCGGTGCTGAATTTGAAGCCTGCACTGTATCATGCGGGGCCTGATGTGATGCTGGCGGTGCTGCGGCACGCGACGGCTGATTGTGTGATGATGATCGGGCACAATCCGGGGATCGCAGAGTTTGCCGGGCGGTTGGTCGCGCGGGCTCCGGTGTCGTCGGAGTTCGGGCGGTATCCGACCGGGGCGACGCTGGTGTGCGATTTTATCGCGGAGAGCTGGGGTGAGGTCGGGTTTGGGTCGGGGGTGACGGTGGACTTTATCGTACCGAAGGAAGTGGTGGCGTAAGGGGTGAAGGTTTCACGCGTGAAACGTTTGGTAAGTAGCTGATTTTGTTATGGTCCGTTAGCTTTATTAACCATTGATTTAGACGAAACATGTTGCAGGACGGTGCGCTGAAGCGCGCCCTACCGGGATTGCAGGCGGCGGGGTGAACCCCGCCTTACCCGATTTAACCGGCTCAGTGACCCAGAATCTGGCTGAGGAACAGCTTGGTCCGCTCGCTTTTCGGGTTCGAGAAGAACTCTTTGGGCTCATTCTGTTCGACGATCTGGCCCTGATCCATGAAGATCACGCGGTTGGCGACGGCTTGGGCAAAGCCCATCTCATGGGTGACGCACAGCATCGTCATGCCCTCTTGCGCCAGCTCGATCATCGTATCCAGCACTTCCTTGATCATTTCGGGGTCAAGCGCCGAGGTCGGTTCGTCGAACAGCATGATGCGGGGGCGCATGCACAGGCTGCGGGCGATGGCGACGCGCTGCTGCTGGCCACCGGAGAGCTGACCCGGATATTTGTTGGCCTGTTCGGGGATCTTCACCCGCTCCAGATATTTCATCGCCACCTCTTCCGCCTCGCGCTTGGGCATCTTCTTCACCCAGATCGGCGCAAGCGTGCAGTTTTCCAGAATGGTGAGGTGCGGAAACAGGTTGAAATGCTGGAACACCATGCCGACCTCACGCCG
>JBDSXE010000119.1:0-3435 GCA_039926325.1 Paracoccaceae bacterium
CATCCAGCATCGCCTGCAAACTCCCCAGCTGTGCCCGTAGCGCGCTGACCTGCTGATTAAGCAGCGCCATCCCCTGCGCCGATTTCAGCAGTTCGTCGCCCTTCTCGCTGATCACCTTCTGCGCCTCTGCCAGCAGTGCGGCCTTCTGATCGCCTGCCGCTGCAGCATCCTTCGCACCGATCTGGGCTGCCGCAAGCAAAGTCAAAGTCTCTTCTGCCCGCTTCCGCTGTTCCTCCAGCGCCAGCGTCATTGCGGTCAGCTGGTCATCCGAATTCTTCAGCTTCTCGCGCAAAGCCTCCGCCGCAGCCAGATCGACCAGCCGCGTCTTCTCCGCCTCGGTCAGCGTCTCGTTCACGCCCGCCAGCTTCTGCCGCAAAGCCTCCGCCGCCGCAGCCTCCGCCAGCCTTGCCGCTTCCGCCGCCGAAATCTCGGTGTCTTTCCCCGCTAGCCGCGCCTGCAATTCTGCTGCCGTCGCCTGCAACGTCGCTTTGTCCGCGTTCGCCGCGTTCAGACTGGCCAGCGCCGACGCCAGCGTTGCTTCGCCTTCCGATGTGCGCTTCTTCAAATCGGCCAGCATCGCCTCCAACGCCTCACGCCGCGCCGCCGCCAGCCGCGCCGTTTCCTGATCAGCGCTGATTTCATTCCGGGCCTTGGCCAGGGCCAGGTCCAGCGCCTCTTTTTCGGTGACTACTTTCGCCTGCGCCGCCTGTAAATCTGCGACACTCGCCGTCAAAGTCCCGATTTGCCCGGTCTGTGCGTCCCTTTGCGCCAGCAAACTCGCCACGTGAGCCTCAAAACTCGCGATCTTCCCCTGGGCGTTTGCCAGCTCTCCGGTCTTTGCGGTCAACTGCGCGTTCAGCGTCGAAATCAGCGCCGATTGTCGATCCCCCGCCGCCTGCGCCGCGCCAAGGCTGGTCTGCAAGTTACCGATCTGCCCTTGCAGATCCTTGGAATGCGCCTTTTCCAGCCCCAAAGCATCCGCCAACTGTGCCACCTGCGCGCCCAGTTCGTCCAGTTGCGAGCTTTGCGTCGTAATCGTTTCCCGCAGCATCGACTGCATCACGGTAAAGATCGTCAACACGAACATCAGCACCATCAACAGCGTCGTGACAGCGTCAACGAACCCCGCCCAGATCATCCCCCCATCGCGGCGATTGCGGCTTAGTCCCATGTCAGCCTCGCCCGACAGCGCCGCGAGACAGCGACCGGATAGCCGTGGTCAGCGCGGTCAGATCAGCGCGCAGGTCGGCAATACTTTCCTGCCGCCCTGCCGAAATCTCTTCAAGGATCCGCAGCAACTGCACGTCGATAGAACGCAACCGCATACGGCTTTCTGCATCCGTATATGCGGCGCTTTCAGGCCCGGTCAGCGCCGCAATCAACCGTTCCTGCCCATCGCCAATTCGGTTCAGCGCCTCTGTCTGCCCGCCGCCCGCTTCTGTCGCCTTGGCAAGTCGCCGCACCACCTGCGTCAGTTCGACAATCTTGTCGACATCTGCCCCACGATTGACCTCGGCCTCGGCGTACAATGTCTGCAACACCTCGATTTGGCCTGTCATGTGCTCCATAATCTGCACCATCATGGATTGATCGGCGCCTGAACTTTCACCTTCCGCCGTGGCAAACCCAAGCCGGGTGATGGAAGACACCCACTCTTCCAGCTCGCGGTAAAATCGGTTCTGTCCGTGGCTGGCGAACAGTTCCAGAAGCCCGACCACCAGCGACCCTGCCAGTCCCATCAGCGAGGATGAAAACGCGGTGCTCATCCCGCCAAGCTGCTTTTGCAATCCGCCCATCAGCTTGGTGAAAATGTCCAGCCCGCTCTCGCCCGGCTGCGGCGCCAAAGAACGGATCGTCTCCACAATGGCCGGAATCGTGGTGGCCAGACCGTAGAATGTGCCCAAAAGCCCAAGAAAGATCAGCAGGTTGGTCAGATACCGCGTGATGTCCCGCGCTTCGTCAATCCGCGTCGCAACCGAGTCCAGGATCGAGTGCGACGACGAGGATGAAATCTGCATCTTTGAACCACGCGACCGCAACAGCGACGCCAGCGGTGCCAGTAGGCGTGGCGGGCGGGCGTTTTCGGTGCCGGGCACCTCGTTCACGAAATTCTCGATCCAGCTGATCGACCGCATCAGGATCAGCACCTGCCAGAAACAGGTCATCACCCCAAACGCGAAAACCCCGGCGATGAACAAATTCAACAGCGGATTGGTCCGCATGATCTGTTCGACTTGGCTCTGGATGATCCAGCAGCCAAAGGCCACCAACCCGCAGACGATAAGCATCGTCACGATTTGTCTGATCGGCTGGCTGAAGGATATCGGGGCGGTTTCGGTCGTTTTCATGCGGACCTTATGTCGGATTGTCTGCTCTGGCACAACAATAGCAGGCGGACGCGCCCTGCCAAGCGAAACGAAATCATTGCAGCATTTCGGCCACGCGCGTGGCAAGCCAGTCAAGGTCAGCGTCGGCGATACCAAGGTCGTGCAGATGTCCGGCAGTGCTGAACAGGTAGTCGCGGTTGGGCCCGCGTCCACCCACCGCACTGGCGATGATGTGGGCTTGATTCTCCAATGCAAGGCCGCCGCAGTATTGCACATGCGCGGTGTCGATGACGTATGCCAGTGCAGTTTCTACCCGGCCATCGTGCAAAGTCACTGGCAACCATTCCTCAAGATACGCCGACGAAATCAGCTCACGTTCACGCAGCACAGCCAGCGTGGAGGCCTCCGCGCCATCAGCCACCCGAAACGCGACCCCATCACAGACGGCCCCGGCCTTGCGGTCGAGCGCCAGCACCAGCCCCATCGCCTCGGGCGTGCCACGATGGTGGATTGATCTCATGCAAAAACTGCGGTGCCAGTCCGCTAATCGTGCCACCAGCCTTTCGGCCACTGGAAAACCCGGATCCCATATCAGCGATCCATAGCCAAAGACCCACATCGCACTGCCCACCCGCTGGCCCCTGCTGCTGCCACCCTGTAAACATCAGCGGACGGGTGTTGAAAAGGGGCGGCGATGCGGGTGATCTTGTGGGTATCTCTGGCCCTTGGCATATTGTGGGGCGGATATTGGTTCGTCGGATCGCGCGCCGTAGATCAGGGGGTAGAGGGATGGTTCACGGACACTGCGGCAAATGGTGCGATTGCCACCAATCAAGGCGTGTCCGTAGCGGGTTTTCCCAGTCGTTTTGACCTGACCGTCACCGAACCGCATCTGGCGGATCCAACGACGGGTTGGGGCTGGCAGGCGCCGTTCGCGCAGGTTTTCTCGATGACGTGGAAGCCTTGGCATTTGATCGCTGCCCTGCCAAATGATCAGGAAATCGATGCTCCGGACCAAAAAATCAAACTGCACTCCAGCGCGATGAAGGGCAGTTTGCGGATGCACCCCTCCACAGCCCTGACATTCGCCGAACTGGTGGTCGAAGGG
>JBDSXE010000120.1:0-2580 GCA_039926325.1 Paracoccaceae bacterium
CAGCGCGCGGGCGCTGGTTTCGCCGGAAGCGAGGGCTGCGCGCATTTCGGTAGCGGTCAGTGTGTGAAGCTCTGGCATGGCGGCACCTTTTGGTCAGGGAGGATGGGGGTTCACGTCTAATCCGCAATTATACCGAAAGCTCCTAACCCTAATCTCATTGAACCCATTAACAGCCGCAATCATTCGCGAGGCTCTACACGCTCGGCTCAGACGACCTTACTTCATCGCTTGCTTGAGGTAAGCGATGAGGTTCTCCATCTCGCCCTCTCTCTTCAGTCCATTAAATGGCATCTTGTTCTTGGGGATGAAGGCCGCGGGCTTCTGCAGATAAAGTTGTAGGGTGTCTTCGGTCCAGATCACATCAGCCGTCTTCATCGCATCCGAATATTGGTAATCGGGTAGCGAGCCAGCCCTCCTGCCAAAAAGTTCTGAGAGGGAGGGACCTCGCGTTGGAACAGCCTCAGTTTCATCTGCTGGAAGTGCGGCTTCGTTCCGTGCAATTTCATCTTCAGTGAGACCAACAGTGCTCGGCGGTTCGTGGCAACCCACGCACCTCGTAAAGAAGGCGGCCTTGCCCTTGTTCACCTCGCCGAGTTGGGCTTCGCTGTGGGACGGACCCGTGACGAACATCGCTAACACTACCAATCCCAGCAGCACGGCAGCGGAACTAGATGCCATCCGAAGAACCATAGTTGAAAGCGATCGAGCCGACATTTCCAACTGACATTCTCCAAGTAAGCGACTCCCCAATATTAGGAAAGATTTCTGGGTAATTTAAGGTACCCGCGACGTCTCTATTGTTGAGAGGCCCGCATTCGTTCGATAACCAGATGTGGAGCGGTCTTCCGGATGAGGCTTGTCGGCGACAGTGTGTTTCGGCATGCAAAACAGACCCCCTTGGCGGGGTGATCGGCATCCAATTTTGATGCCCTTCAGGTTTCATCGGAACTTCCGCTTTTGGGCAGCGGATGGAGCGGGAGTTGGAGAGAGTGGATACGATCGCGCGTTCGCCGGGCCTTTCATGCGCAGGGATCGACGCCTGCCTGTCTTGTTTCGGTGGGAAGACCACGTGGTCAATCACAAGCGCCTGTTCGGGATGTATCGCGAGGAAAAGTTATATGTGCGGCGCCGGGGTGGCCGGAAACGGGCCATCGGCACACGGGCCCCAATGCTGGTGCCGATGACCAACTCCGCGCCAGTCCCCGTTGCACAACCCGCCCAAATGGGCAAAACCCATACCCGGTGCCTCGCTCACGCTGGATAAAAGTTGGGGGCAACGTCAACCGGGGTCGCCCAGACGGCCAGAAAGTTGGCAAGCGCCGCCACCTTCAATGGCGCATCGGCGGATGCATTCAGCGTCCGAAACCAAGTCTGCGTCAGCTCTTCGATAATACCGACCTTTCGGCGCTGGTTTGCCCGTCGTAGGTTGATAATCCAGTGACCTGCTAATTTCCGTTTGGTAACCGGGCGACAGACCGCCAAAACTGATGCGGATCGGAACGCCCACACAATGCCGTCGACCCAAGCCCTATTTGACCTGCTTTTGCCCTCGCTGGTATCCCTCGGGCTCTGGTCATACTGGCTTATAGGTCTTGCGGCCTTGATTGAGGCGTTCTTCGTCACCGGAATTATATTACCGGGGTCACTTGTTGTGATCCTCGGCGGCGCGCTGGTGCAGCGGGGCGATTTGGATTTCGGGGATCTGACGTGGTTTGTGGCGGCAGGATCGTGGATCGGAGGGGTGCTCAGCTTTCTTCTCGGTGCCAGGCAGCGCGAGCGGCGCGCGGCACGGCGCGATCTGCTGAAACCTCAGTCCTTTCGCTTCGCCGCACGGTTCTTTCAGCGGCAGGGCGGGCTGGCCATCGTTCTGGGGCGCTTCGCAGGGCCGGTGTCGGGGCTCGTGCCCTTTGCGGCGGCACTGGCGGGAATGCGTCCCCGGACGTTCCTGATCTGGAACACGGTTGGCGCTTTGCCGTATGCATTGGTCTATATCGCGGTCGGCTATGGTCTGGGGGAGGTGCTGGACCGTGTCGGGCCATTGATGACACGGATTGGCCTTACGCTGGCCGTCGCTGCTTTGGGTCTGGGACTGGCGTCGTATTTGATCTCGCAGATGCTACGCGGCCTGCCGCTCCTGTTGGGATTGCTCTCGTTGGAGATTCGGTCCTATCTTCAGCGCCCTGCCGTCGTAGCCTGGCAAAGCCGCCACCCGCGTCTGATGAGGTTCGTCGTCGCCAGACTGGACCCCGCCGAGTTTTCGGGTCGCACACTGACCCTGCTGGTGCTGTCGATGGTCTATGTCTTGTCGGTTTATATCGCGTCCGTCCAAGACCTGATCATGTCGGAGCAGATCGTGCAGGTCGATACGCGCCTAGCCGCCCTGATCCATGCATTTCAGATACCCGGCGCGATCCGGGTGGCGGCCTATGTCACTGCTTTGGGCGACTGGCGCGCGGTCGGAATTCTGTTTGCCGGGATGCTCATCGCCCTTGTGCTGCGCGGCCGTCTGGCGCTTGGCGCGGGCCTGATGGTGGCAGTTGCCGGAGATCTTGCGACGGTGTGGTTGCTCAAAGCTGCCTT
>JBDSXE010000121.1:0-7224 GCA_039926325.1 Paracoccaceae bacterium
AATAGGTAGGTCAGATACCGTCGCCAACGAAGGCTTTTTCGACCACATACTCCTGCGGTTCGGAATTGGCGCCTTCGTGCAGGCCGAACTTTTCCAGCACTGCTTTGACGTCATGGTTGAACGCCAAAGAGCCGCAGACCATCGCGCGATCTTCCTGTGGGTCCATCTGCGGCAAGTTCAGGTCGGTGAACACTTTGCCGGAGGTCAGGTTGTCGGTGATGCGGCCCATCAGCGGCGAGGGTTCGCGGGTGGTGGTGGGATAGTAGTGCAGTTTGCCTGCCACCAGATCACCGATCAATGGATCATCCTTCAGGCTTTCGACCAGTTCGCGGCCGTATTGCAGTTCGGCCAGCTCACGGCAGGTGTGCATCATGATGACGCTGTCGTATTTCTCGTAAGTCTCGGGTTCGCGCATCAGGCTGGCGAACGGGGCAAGTCCGGTGCCGGTGGCAAGAAACCACAGGCGCTTGCCGGGCAGCAGGGCGTCGTGGACCAGAGTACCGACGGGTTTTGGGCGCAGAATGATTTCGTCGCCAACTTTGATATGTTGCAGGCGGCTGGTCAGTGGTCCATCCGGCACCTTGATCGAGTAGAACTCCAGCTCATCATCCCAAGCGGGCGAGGCAATGGAATAGGCCCGCAGCAGCGGTTTGCCGGTTTCACCCAAGAGGCCGATCATGACGAACTCGCCAGAGCGGAAGCGCAGGCTTTTCGGGCGAGTGACGCGGAAGGAAAACAGCCGATCCGTCCAATGTTTGACCGCCGTCACGGTTTGCGCGTCGGGCAGGGTGAGCTTGGCAGGGGCTGGCGTCAGGATGGCGTCGGACATGGAGCTCGCTTCATTCATTTGTATGCGTTCAATTATGCTACGGCATCTTTGGCCGCCGCGGAAGCGAATTCAGGCTTTCAGCCGGGCCAGATAGTCGTGGGCCTGCCAATCGGCGCGGAATGTCCACTGCGCCTCTGGCTGGCGGAGGGCGAGGTCGTCGGGGATTTCAACCTCGTCAAAGCCGACACGGCGAGCCATTGCGTACTGGTCTGCGATCACCGGACCGAAGGCGCGAAGTTTGCCCTTGTAGCCCATGACGCGCAGGCGGCGGGCGATGGTGAAGGCGCGGCCATCGCTGAAGGCAGGGAACGCGACGCGGATCAAGGAGAGATCGTCAAGGTATGCCCGCAGGGTTTCCGGCTTGTCGGTATGGGCCAGATCCACAGCGCCTTGATGGGTGGCGATGTCGGCCAAGGCGACGATGTGCAAGTCTTGCGCGGGGGTAAAGCCGGCGTCGGTGACGATGACGGTCATGCGGCGTTCTCCGTTTTGGTCAGAGGGGTGCGGACGGCTTTGCCATTGATGAAATGGATGCCGCATTCGACCTTTTCACTGTTGCGCCAACGGCCTGCGCGAGGATCTTCACCCGGTTTCACTGCCGTGGTGCAGACCGCGCAACCGATCGAAGGGAAGCCCTTGGCGACCAAAGGATGGCGCGGCAGGCGGTTGTTGACTATGTAATCCTCAATATCCTCACGTCCCCAATGCGCCAGAGGATTGACCTTGATCCGCAAGTCGCCCTCGTTTTCAAAGAACTCTACCGCTTGGCGACCGTTGCCCTGAAACCGTTTGCGCCCGGTGATCCAGCCGTCGAATTCTGACAGGGCGCGTTCCAGCGGTTCGACCTTGCGGACGTTGCAGCAGGCGTCGGTGTTGAACTGGTGCAGCGTGTTGTCGGGATCCTCAAGTGCCAATCGCGACTGCGCGGCGCGGATGGTGCGAAGGTCGCAAAGGTTTAACTTTTCGGCCAGCTCGCGCTGGTAGTCGAGGGTTTCCTGAAACAGCATTCTGGTGTCGATGAACAACACCGGGGTTTCCGGAGCAATCACCGAGACCAGATGCAACAGCACGACCGATTCGGCACCGAATGAGGATACCAGCGCAACCCGGCCCAGATCGTCGTCCTTCAGCGCATGTTCCAAGACCGCGGTGGCACTGTGGTGGCGATAGCGGGCGTTGAGGGACGCCACACGGTCAGCCACCAGACCCGTTGGGATATCACGCGGCATCACGGCCCCCTTCGGCGCCATAAAGCGCGGTTTTGAACGGGGTCAGACCGACACGGCGGTAGGTTTCAAGGAACGTCTCGTCCCGCGTTTCGCGCACTTGCAGATAGGCCATCAGGATGCGTTCGATGGCTGGCGTGATCTCGTCATAGGCAAAGCCGGGACCGGTCTTGTCACCGATGGCGGCGGTTTCCGTGGCGTCGCCGCCAAGGGTGATCTGGTAATTCTCGACCCCAGCACGGTCGAGGCCAAGGATGCCGATGTGGCCGACGTGATGGTGACCGCAGGCGTTGATGCAGCCGGATATCTTGATCTTCAGCGGCCCGATGTCGTGTTCCAGTTTCAGCGCGTCGAAATGCAGCGCCAGTTCCTGCGCCACCGGGATCGAGCGAGCGGTTGCAAGGCTGCAATAATCCATGCCGGGGCAGGCGATGATGTCACTGAGCAGACCAACGTTGGCGGTCGCGAGCCCTTCAAGTTTCAGGGCGGCATGGACGGCAGGCAGGTCGGACTTGTGGACATGGGCCAGGATCACATTCTGTTCGTGGCTGATCCGCAGGTCGTCGTGGCCATATTTTTCGGCCAGATCCGCGATCAGGCGCATCTGGGCAGAGGTCGCATCGCCGGGCGTTTCGCCGGGCGCCTTCAGCGAGACGGTGACGATCGCATATTGTGGGTTGCGATGGGTCGCCAGATTGGTGTCAGCCCAGGCGCGGAACGTGGGGTCGGATTTGTAGAAATCATCATAGGCCCCCGTAGGCGCATCGCGGTAGGCCGGTTCGGCAAAGGCGGCGCGGATATCGGCCAGAAGGGTTTGGTCGTGGCCGGTGAAAAGCGGGCGGATTTCCAGGAAACGCTCTTCGATCATCCTGGTGATTTCTTCGCGGCCGGTCTCATGCACGGTGATCTTGATGCGCGCCTTGTACTTGTTGTCGCGGCGGCCAAGGGCGTTGTAGACGCTCAGCACGGCTTCGACATAGGGCAGCAGGTCGGCTACGGGCAGAAAATCGCGGACGATATGGCCGATGAAAGGCGTGCGGCCAAGGCCACCGCCCACCAGCACCTCAAAGCCCGGTTCGCCGTTTTGACGGGCCATACGCAGGCCAATGTCGTGGGCGGCAGTCACGGCGCGGTCATTGGGGCTGCCGGTGATGGCGATCTTGAACTTGCGCGGCAGGAACTGGAATTCCGGGTGATCGGTCGACCACTGGCGCAGCAGTTCGGCGTAGGGGCGCGGATCTTCGATCTCGTCAGCGGCGGCACCGGCGAAATGATCGGCGGTGACGTTGCGGACGCAGTTGCCAGAGGTCTGGATGGCGTGCATTTCCACATCGGCCAACGCCGTCAGGATCGCGGGCACGTCGGGCAGTTTGGGCCAGTTGAACTGGATGTTCTGCCGGGTGGTGAAGTGGCCGTAACCCTTGTCCCAGGTGTCGGCGATCAGCGCCAACTGGCGCATCTGGCGCGGGTTCAGCGTGCCGTAGGGAATAGCGATCCGCAGCATGTAGGCGTGCAGTTGCAGATACAGCCCGTTCATCAGGCGCAGCGGGCGAAATTCATCCTCTGTCAGCGAGCCATCCAGACGGCGCGCAACTTGCCCCGAAAACTGCGCCACGCGCGCCCGCACGAAAGCTTCGTCAAAGTCGGTATAGTCATACATTTTGCGCCTCGGGGGGTAGGTCCACTTGCTTGCCGTGGGCATAGTTGGAAGGGCCGCGGGTGCGGAATGCCTCGCGGAAATGAACGGGTTCGGGGCCGTGCGGGCCAGCTTTGGCGTCGGCCAGATAGGCGCCGACCACGACCTGACGCTGTGCGGCGGCGTGCAGCAGGCGCATTTGCGCGTGCGCCTCATCCTCGACCAGCTCGGCCTCGTGGTGATAGCGGCTCCAGCGGTCATCGGTGGTCAGGTAGACGACATCGCCAAGCCGTAAGTCATTGGCGGTGACGACTTTGGGGGTAAAGCGGCTCATGCTTGCGCTTCTTTCAACTTTGGCAGGATTTGGGTCGCCTGACGTGGGGCGAGGCCATAAAGGATCACGGCGGGGCCGTCCAGTGCGGCTGCGGCATCGGGCAGCGTGGCAAGGGTGGCAGCGACAATGCGCTGATCGGCGCGCGAGACGTTTTCGACCAGCGTGACGGCGGTGTCGGGGTCGGCACCGTGCATCATCAGGCGACCTTGGATGAAGCGGGCGGATTTCTTGGCCATGTAGATCGCGGTGACATCGCCTGCGCGGGCCATGCCGCGCCAGTCCTGTTCGGCAAACCCCGCCATGTCGTGCCCGGTAACGATGCGGAACGAAGCGTTGCGGCCGCGGCGTGTCAGACTTTGGCCAATAGCGGCTGCGGCAACGGTGGCAGAGGTCAGGCCGGGCAAGATTTTGCAGGTCAGGCCAGCGGCCTCAACTGCGGCTATTTCCTCGTCCAGACGACCAAAGATGCCGCAGTCGCCGGCTTTCAGGCGCAGAACTTTGGCACCCGTCAGCGCGTCAGCTACAAGGGCGGCGTTGATATCGGACTGCGCGGCAGAGGGGCCGAAACCGGCTTTGCCCATGTCGATCAATCTGGCGGCGGCGGGGATCAGCGCAAGAATCTCGGCGCCGACCAAACGGTCGTGAATGACGACATCGGCGCTCTGCAAGGCGCGAAGGACGCCAAGTGTCAGGTGGTCAGCCGCCCCCGGACCGGCACCGGCGAAGGTGACGGGATGTTGGATTGGCAAGGCGTCGTGGCTGGTCATGGCTATATCCGGGATTTACCTGTCCAATATAGGATATTTTCCCATAAATTGGCCAGTCCCGCTTGCCAATAAGGATGTTTGTTCCGATATTCGACCAAGTTGGAACAGCATTCTGTAAATCTGGGGATCAGGCGAATGGCAGCCCATGTCGATGAGTTGGACCGGAAAATTCTGGCCGAATTGCAAGAGGATGCCGAGCAGTCGCTGGACGAGATCGCGCGGAAAGTGGGGTCATCGAAGACCCCGGTATGGAACCGCATTCGACGGATGCGCGAACAGGGTGTGATCCTGCGCCAGACCGCAATTCTGGACCCCGAAGAACTGGGGCTGGAGGCGTGCTTTTTCGTCCTGATCCGCACCAGCGAACATGAGGCGGGCTGGGAAAAGCGGTTTCTGGATGTGGTGCGGCGCAGGCCAGAGGTGCTGGAGGCGCACCGGCTGGCGGGGGACGTGGATTATATCCTGAAGGTATGGGTCAAGAACGCGCGGGCCTATGATGCGTTTTATCAGGCGCTGATCGCGGAGGTGAAGATTTACAACGTGACCGCGCTGCTCAGCATGGAAGAGATCAAGATGACGACGGCGCTGCCGCTGTAGAGAAGGCGGGGCGCTGCCGTTGTAAAAAAGGCGGGGCGCTGCCCCGGACCCCGGGATATTTATGAAAAGATGAAATCAGGCGGTCACGACAAGGCGGTTAAGGCCGTGGAAGTGGTAAACGTCGGCATAAGTCGGGGCTTCGGTAAGGTGCAGCCCTGGCAGGCGCTGGAACAGGATCGGCAGAGCGGTTCGCAATTCCAGCCGCGCGAGGGGGGCACCGACGCAAAAGTGCAGGCCGGCGCCGAAGGTGGCGTTGGGTTTCACGATGCGCGCGGGGTCGAAATGGCCGGGGTTGTCCCAGTTGGCGGGATCGCGGTTGGCGGCGGCCAGCAGCAAGGCGATCTGATCGCCGCGCTGAAAGGTATGGCCCATCACCTCGACCTCTTCATAGGCCCAACGGGTAAACATGTGCAGGGCGGGGTCGTAGCGCAGGATTTCCTCGATAGCGGGCTCGGGGTTTGAAAGACTGCCTTTAGTGCCGGTTTCCAGTAGGGTTTTGACGCCGTTGCCGATGGTGTGGACGGTCGCCTCGTGCCCGGCATTCAGCAATAGGATGCAGGTCGAGATCAGCTCGTCGGTCGTCAGGCGGTCACCTTCGGATTCTGCGGCGATCAGGTGGGTGATCAGATCGTCGGCGGGATTGGCCCGGCGTTCCGCGATATAGCCGCGCAGGAAGGCGGTGAAGGCGTTGGTGGCGGTCGCGGCGCGGTCTTCGGCAGCGCGGTCCCGGCCCGCCATATACATGCCGACCATTGCGTTCGACCATTTCAGCAGGTCGTCCGACATGTCCTCTGGCACGCCAAGCAGGCGGGCGATGATGATGACCGGCAGCCGGGTCCCGAAGTGTTGCAGCAGGTCGAACTCTCCCGCAGGGAAAGCGTCGATCAACGTGTGCGACAGGGTGGCGATTTCAGGACCAAGAGCCGCAATGCGACGCGAGGTGAAGGCGCGCAGAACCAGGCCCCGCAGGCGGGTGTGGCGCGGCGGCTCCAGCTCCAGCATCGAGTGGGCTTCAACGGCGTAGAAGGGGGCAAGGTGGGGGGCGATTTGCAGAGGCACCGGGCTTTCACGGCCAAAGCGGCGGTCGCGGAAGATGCCGTTGCAGGCGGCTGCACTGGTGGTGCAAGTCAGGCCGTAGTCGGACCAGTAAAAGAACGGGCCTTGAGCACGGGCCATTTCATAGAACGGATACGGGTTCTGTACGAAGGCCGGATCGGTTGGGGATTGTGCCAGTGTTTTCATGACTTTGCGGGGGACACCGGAATGACGCCTTGTGCGATCAGCACGCCGATACCGACGATGGCAGCCCCTATCGCCTGCGTCCAGTTCCACGGCGCGCCGAACGCGAACAGGATGATCATGACATAGAACGGCGTGGCGTTCATGTGCAGCGACGACAGCCCGATGCCAAGATCACCTACTGCCTTGATCCACAGCACTTGCGACACCGCCAGGCCGCCGACCGCGAAAACAAGCAATGCGCCCCATTCTTTGACGCCAAACGTGGTGAAATCGGGCGCGACGCCACCAAACGCGATTTGCACCAGCGCCGCGGCGACAGTCACTATGGCGGCCCCGGCCAGCGTGACCGCGACCCGGCCGATAGGCGTCAGCTTTGGGAAGGCGGTCACGGTCAGGCGCGAGCCGAGTGTAAACGTGACCACCGAGATCAGGCACACCGCAGCGCCTATGCCAAGGCTTAGTCCTGTCAGCCCGCCACCCAGTGCGACCAGCGCGCCGATCACCGACAGTACCAGTCCGATGATCAGGCCAGCCGTCATGCGTTTGCCGTCCAGCACTACCTCCATCGTCATGCCGATCAGCGGCATCGTGGC
>JBDSXE010000122.1:0-4338 GCA_039926325.1 Paracoccaceae bacterium
TGGCCATGACGTTGCCTGCCATTGGACGCCGGAGGGTGCAAATGCTTGACGCTGCCCCCAACGCATTGGTCCAAGTGCGCGATCTGAAAATGCACTTCCCGATCTACACCGGCCTGTTGCGCCGCCATACTGGCGATGTGAAGGCGGTGGACGGCGTATCGTTCGACATTCTGCAAGGCGAAACCCTTGGCCTTGTCGGAGAATCCGGTTGCGGCAAGTCCACCGTGGGTCGCGCGCTGTTGCGGCTTTATGAACTGACCGCCGGTTCCGTCGTCATCGACGGCGAGGATATTGCCAAACTCTCGCCAGAGGCGCTGCGCCGCAAACGTCCGACCATGCAGATGGTGTTCCAGGATCCACAAGCCAGCCTTAATCCCCGCATGACCCTGTCCCAGATCATCGGCGAGCCGTTGCTGGAACATGCTGCCCTCCGCAACGCCGACCGCGATGCGCGGGTCTATCAGCTGATGGATCAGGTCGGCCTCAACCGCCGCTTTGCCAATCGCTTCCCGCACGAGTTTTCCGGTGGCCAGCGCCAGCGTATCGGCATCGCCCGCGCCTTGGCGCTGAACCCCAAGTTCATTGTCTGCGACGAACCCATTGCCGCCCTCGATGTGTCGATCCAGGCTCAGGTCGTCAATCTGCTGGAAGACCTGCAAGACCAGCTTGGCCTGACCTATCTGTTCATCTCGCACGACCTCAGCATGGTCCGTCACATCGCCGACCGCGTTGCCGTGATGTACCTGGGCCGCATTGCCGAACTGTCACCGCGTGACGACCTGTACGCCCGCCCACTGCATCCTTATGCCGAGGCGCTGCTGTCCGCCGTCCCCGAACCTGACCCCAATAAAGAGGCTGGTCGCGACCGGATAATCCTGCAGGGCGACGTGCCCTCGCCCGCCAACCCGCCCAAGGGTTGCAATTTCAACACCCGCTGCCCGCGCGTCATGGACGTTTGCCGCAGCGTTAAACCCGAATTGCAAATGGTCGAACCGGGCCGTCTTGTCGCCTGCCACCTTTATTCCCAAAATCCGCACGCCGGATCAACCGGCGGCCCCGAGGCCCGCGAGCGCAATCAACAAGGAGTGAACGAATGAAATTCAGAACCGCCCTACTGGGCGCTGCCGCCACTTTCGCACTGGCCCCGGCGGCCTTTGCAGATCGTGGCACGGATGGCGAGCTTAAACTGACGTTCCCGCAAGCCGTCTCCATCATGAACCCATACCTGTCGAACGGCACCAAGGACGTCTACGCCGCCTCGATGGTCATTGAACCGCTGGCAGGTTTTGATGACACCGGCGCTTTGGTGCCCAAACTCGTCACCGAAATCCCAACTGTCGAAAATGGCGGGATTTCTGCGGACCTGACCACGATCACCTGGAAATTGATCCCGGGCTTGAAATGGTCCGATGGCTCGCCCGTCACGGCGGATGACGCGATTTTCACTGCGCAATACTGCATGGACCCTGCAGGCGGCTGCGCCTCGCTTTCTAAATTTGAAGGCGTCAAATCGGTCGAGGCTGTCGATCCCAGCACCATCAAGGTGACGTTCACCGCCCCCAAACCAAACCCCTACAACGCCTTTGTGGGTTCGCAGTCGCCGCTAATCCAAAAGGCGCAGTTTGAAAAGTGCCTTGGCGCCGCTGCTCCGACCTGCACCGATCAGAATTCGATGCCAATCGGCACCGGGCCCTTCACTGTCACTGCTTTCACCGTGAACGACACTGTTTCATTCGCGATGAACCCGAACTATCGCGACGCCGCCAAACCGGCCTTCGCGACAGCTGTGATCAAAGGCGGCGGCGATGCCGAAAGCTCTGCCCGCGCGGTGATGGAGACTGGCGAATTCGACTACGCGTGGAACACCCAGATCCCTCCCGAATCGCAAGCGTCGATGACTGCCGCTGGCAAGGGCGAATTTGTGGTGGCGTTCGGTACGCTGGTTGAACGTATCGAGCTTAACTTGACCGACCCCTCGGCCGATCTGCCCGAAGGCGAGCGT
The DNA here is from genome assembly GCA_039926325.1 of Paracoccaceae bacterium. GTDB lineage: Bacteria > Pseudomonadota > Alphaproteobacteria > Rhodobacterales > Rhodobacteraceae > Stagnihabitans. Next base: position 2,003 of record JBDSXE010000122.1, read on the forward strand.
TCGACCGCCAAGCACCCCCACCCCTTCCTGTCAGACATCAAGGTGCGGACCGCGCTGTCGATGGCGATTGACCGGCAAATCCTGTCCGACGAAGGTTATGGCGCCGGTGGTAAACCCACCTGCAACGTCATTCCCGCACCGGAAGCCTATGTTGACACCACCAACACCGGTTGTCTGAAGCAAGACATCGAAGGTGCCAAGGCGTTGCTGGACGAAGCAGGCTGGAAAGTCGGCGCTGACGGGATCCGCGAAAAGGACGGCAAGAAACTGCATGTCCTGTACCAATCGACTGTCAACCCGATCCGTCAGGACTTTCAGGCGCTGGTCAAGGATTGGTGGACTGAAATCGGCGTCGATGTCGAATTGAAAGCTATCGATCCGGGCGTGTTCTTTGGCGGCGACGCCGGTTCGCCGGATACCTACCAAAAGTTCTACGCCGACGCGGAAATGTTCGCCAACAACTTCGACGGCACCGACCCCGAGGTTTATCTGGCGCAATATCTCTGCAACAAGGCGCCTAGCCCGGAAAATCAGTGGCAGGGCGAAAACATGAACCGCTACTGCGACCCGGCCTATGACAAGAAGATGGGCGAACTCAGCAGCACCCGCGATCCGGCCAAACGCGCCGAACTGTCGAAAGAGCTGAACGACATGGTCACCAAAGACTCCATGACCGTCATTCCGCTGGTTCACCGCGGCACGCTTTCCGCACATTCCAACGCCTTGGGCGGCGTCAAGATCAACGCCTGGGACAGCGAATTGTGGAACATTGCTGACTGGTTCCGCGTGAAGTAAGCCAACCGGGCGGGGCTGCATCGGCCCCGCCCACCCCCTTGCCATACTTCTGACCCGAGGCGTCACCGCGTATGCTCATGTTCACGCTCCGCAGGCTTTTGGTGGCCATACCGACCCTGCTGGTCATCAGTCTGGTAATCTTCCTGCTTGTCGACCTCGCCCCCGGCTCGCCTTTGTCGGAAATTCCGCTGACCGTGCCACCCGAAGTCCGGCAAAAGATGATCGCGGCGATGGGTGCAGATCAGCCGGTATTCGTGCGCTATTTCCTGTGGCTGCGGCAATTCTTCTGGGTCGAACCCGCCACACTGCTTGACGGTTGGTTCGGTACGAACATGGCGGGTGGCGAACAGCGCATCCTGTCGTGGCAATCGCGCAGCCCGGTCTTTACGATCATCGGCCAACGCATCCCGCAAACCTTCACCGTCATTGGCTCTGCCTATCTTGTCGGCATCGCAATCGCCCTGCCCATCGGCATCTACTCGGCCTATCGGCAGTATTCGTGGTTTGACCAGTTTGGCACGATGTTCGCCATGATCGGATTCTCCGTCCCGACGTTCTTTTCCGGCACCCTGTTCATCATCATCTTTGCGGTGTGGCTTGGCTGGTTTCCGACCAAATACGACACCACGTTGAAGGTCACGGATTGGGCCAGCTTCGTCAAACAACTTAGCCAGATGGCCATGCCGGTCATGACCCTCGGCTTGGCCAATGCGGCCACGATCAGCCGCTTTATGCGATCCTCCATGCTGGAAAATATGGGTCAGGATTACGTCCGCACCGCCCGCGCCAAGGGGATGACCGAACGGACCGTTGTGCTGAAACACGTCCTGCGAAATTCGCTGATCCCGGTTGTCACCGTGATCGCCCTTGGCATTCCGGCGATTTTTGGCGGCGCGATCATCACCGAAAACCTGTTTGGCGTGAATGGCATCGGGGCGGCACTGATCGGCGCGATCCATGCCAACGACTTGCCGATGGTGCAAACGCTTGCGTTCATCTTTGCGGTGCTGATCGTCAGCTTCAACCTGATCGCCGACGTGCTGTACGGCTTCCTCGACCCAAGGATCCGCTATGACTGATGTCGCAGCCACGCCCGCCGCCAAAATCGTTCCGCCGCCCGAACGGCAGTGGAAGGCGATCTGGCAGCAGTTCCGCACCCACAAGGGTGCCGCGTTTGGGCTGGTGGTGCTGTCGATCCTGATTCTGGCGGTGCTGATCGGGCCGTTCGTCTGGCATCCCGACAAATTGACCGTTTCGCAGGCGATCAAGGTCAAGAACCTCAACCCCAGCCTGCGCTTTCCGCTTGGCACCGATCAAATCGGTCGCGACATGCTGTACCGGATGATCCAGGCCGGCAAAGTGTCGCTGTCCGTAGGCTTTGTTGCCATGTTGATCGCCATCACCTTCGGCACGACGATCGGCATTCTGGCGGGTTATTTCAAACGGCTCGACAGCCCATTGATGCGGATGACCGACATATTCCTGTCCCTGCCGCTGATCCCGTTGCTGTTGGTGATGGTGATGTTGTTCCGCGACAACGT
>JBDSXE010000123.1:0-4124 GCA_039926325.1 Paracoccaceae bacterium
GACACAAAAGCCTGATTGTAAAGCCACACCTTGTCGCTGCCCCAGGCCATGAACATCGGTTGCGCCGAGCCGAGCATGAGTGCGACCAAGGCTTTGAGCGCGTCGCTCCAGTTTTCGATTGCACCCAGTTCGGTCGAGGACCAGTTGAAATCCCGTATGGCGATGCTCATTTCATCGTCGCCCGAAGGGAAGCCCCGGTTTATTCCCGATAGCGTCATTTGGCTCTTTTCAAAAACTTGCGCGTCCAGAAAATTCAGGGCTTGCATGGCGCGAGCGAGAATCGCAAAAAGCGCCGCCGCAAATCTAGATGCCGAACGAATATCGGTGCCACACCGCCAACCAGTGGATCAATCGGTAATGTAACGCTCACGATTGTGTCAATAGTCGCGCCAAGTATAGCAGAGTTGCGCTGCGGAAGGCGCGCACGGTTCCTGTCAGTTCCGCCCCCTGTGGGATGATGTTCTGGGCACGGCCGCCCAGGAAGCTGCCCACAGTCACCACGGCACTTTCCATCGGGTCGACCGATCGGGCGACTGCCTGCTGGATTCCGGTCATGAAATACCCCCCGGCCAGCAGCGGATCGCCCGTCAGATGCGGGGTTGCGGCATGGCCACCCGCCGCCGTGAAGCGCAGCGCGAACTCTGACGTCCCTGCCATGACGGGGCCCTCATGCACCACCACCGCGCCCAGAGGCACTCCCGGCCAATTGTGCAGCCCGAACATCTGCCGCATCGGAAAGCGCTGCAACAAGCCGTCGTCTAGCATCATCCTGGCCCCGCCATAACGCTCTTCGGCGTGCTGGAAGTTCAGGTGGACCTGTCCGGCAAACGCCTGCCGCTGCAGGATCATCGCCGCGCCGAGCAGGATAGTCATGTGACCGTCATGCCCGCAGGCATGCATTACATCAGGGTTTTGCGACTGGTAGGGCAACTGGGGGAGTTCGGTGATCGCCAGCGCGTCCATGTCGGCCCGCAGGCCAACGGCAGGGCCATTGCCCCGACCCTGTATGGTCGCCACGATCCCATGCCCGCCGATCCCGGTTGAGACCTGCAGTCCCATCTCGCGAAGCCGTGCCACGATATAGTCCGCCGTCTGCACTTCGACACAGGACAGTTCCGGATGCTGGTGCAGGTGGTGACGGACCGAGATCAGCCAATCGAGATCACTGTCGGAAAGCATCGACGCCCCACTCCCTAAATGGCGGACATGCTGCGGCTTATATCTCGCTGATTCTGGAATTGGTAGGATGGGCAGTGTCATGCGACCTCTGAGATTGGTGGCTCGTCAAGCCCCCGATGCAGCAGGGCGTCGAGGAGGTGGGATTGGGTGGAGGTGCTGATACGGCCGATGAACCGTTCCACCATCCCGTTCTCCGAGGGAACGGCCCCCCGGACCGTCTCCTGATCCGTCTCACTTTGGGGCGACTTCGGCGGCATCAGACGGTGTTCGATGCCAAGTTCGGCGCATACTTGGTCGAACTCGTGCGCGCCCGACGGTGCCCTTGCGCGTGACGCAAAGAGCCTTTCGGTGAACTCTTTCCCCGTCGGGCGAACCTGCTCGCCGAGAAGCGTTTGACTTCAGCGAACGGACACCTGGAAAAACCCCTCACTTACAAGCCGCGCGTAATTCTTCAATATCCGATCATCTTGCCCATGTGCCGGTGCCGCTCTTCCAAATAGCTACGTCACTTCAGCAAGTTGAACGGTCCCGAATGGTTCTGTGATCGGCGCAACAAGTGCCCTCTGTGGCACTTCGCCGGAGGCTGGGATGTTTGCTGCATCAAGAATACCCGCGGTGCGGGTGTCAGGTGCGCCGAACCGAGTTGCCACCGGCGATAATGCTGTGGATCAGATCGGCGACACCTTTGTGCATCTCTTTGTCATCCGAGGTGCTGATCGCATTCGTGTGGGTATCGGCCGCATCGCGTAACACATCCACGATTTCGCTTTCTGGAAGTAGCTTGTGGTCGTTCATGGCCAACATCAGCGACTCGGTAATGGCCAGAGCGGCAAGGCCGGCATATTCGTTTCTACGAGGCATGGGGTATTTCGATTCCTGTGCAAGGTGACTTTCCGGCAGCTTTCGTAGTAGTCTTGGACGATATTGCATCAATTTTGCCTTCGCGGACTGATGGAGATCAGTCCATGGCACACGCGAGTTGGATAATTTACGAAAAAAGCTACACAGGTATCCATGTCCGACATCCACACCAGCCCGTTCGCCCGCAAACTGTCCTCCTTTGTCGCGTTAAACACGGCGGAACTTCTTGAGATTGCCAATCTTCACAAACGCCGCCGCACTTTTGTGGCCGGGCGGGATCTGGTTCATCAGGGCCAGACTCATCAGGCGGCCTATATCTTGGCTGAAGGTTGGGTGAGTTCCTACAAGCTGCTGCGGGATGGGTCACGACAGATCGTCGACTTTCAGATCCCGGGGGATTTCTTAGGCCTGCGCAGCGTACTTTTGCATACCTCAGATCACAGCGTGGAACCGATCACCAATATCGAAGTGTCGGAGGTTTTCGCCACCGATCTGATAGATTCCTTCACGCGGCTGCCTCGGCTGGCCACGGCTGTACTTTGGGCAGCGTCGCGGGATGAGGCGATCGTGGTCGAACATCTAGCAGGCATCGGCCGGCGGGATGCATTGGAGCGGGTGGCGCACTTTATGCTGGAACTGGCGGCGAGGCTGGCGCTGGTGGGGTTGGGCGGCAAGACAGGTTATGACTGCCCACTGTCACAACATATGCTGGCGGACGCGCTGGGTCTGACGGCGGTTCACATCAACCGGGTGTTGAGGCAGTTGCGGGAGGATGAGTTGGTGACGTTTCGTGACGGTCAGGTTGTGATCCATGACTATCAGCGTCTGGCCCATCTTGCCGATTTTGACCCCGACTATCTGGATTATAGAGGTCCGTTCCTGAAGTAATCTTGGTTTGAAGAGTGGATCGAAACTGACGCCTTGGCGCCTGTGACAGAAGAGACTTCAAACGTGAAATGTCTGGTAATGCATTGTTTTTAAATGATAGTATAAAAAATTAACTTTCATTCAGGTATTTCACGGTCTTTCACATGCAATATCTGATCAAAAATTCGGATCAGCCCTGCCACCAGCCCGTTCCAGTGCATCGCGTGGGGCAGACTTGTCTGCCCGATGAGCGCTGATCGGGAAAAAGGCGTGACAGGCGATCGGCAGGCGCCAATTGCAGGATCAAGGAAGGCGACCACACAGTTGCGGTGGCGCGTGGTTCAAACACGCCCCATCAGCAATACCACACTGAGGATGATTACGACGATGCAAAGGCCGCCTGAGGGGCATACCCCAGTTCGCGCTGTGTGGCCATCTTGGCAATGCGGCCAGGACGCGACACAGGGTGAGCGGCTCGAATCACTGGGCTTCCGTCCTTTTCATTGGCACCGGTTTTGGCATTACAATCGGGATCGAGTTTCTCAGCATCGAAGTTCTAGACCGCTGGACCTATGGCGCCGGGATGCCACGCCTGCCTTTCATCGGAACCGGCCTTGCCCCGATTTTGCAGTGGGCCCTCATTCCCGCACTTGGGCTTTGGCACATGCGCCGCTTGTCCGGCCCCACTCGTACCTGACGACCATCGGACGTCACACGTTTCAAACTGCACCGCGGGTAACTGCATAACTCTGTTCTTGCGCAAGGCTAGCCTGAACAGTCCTCATAAACATCCGATCCCAAATTATTGGCAAACTGACTCAGATCAAGGACATTTGCCGCCAATGTGGGCCTGATGAAACGACACGACGGGAGTTCCACCATGAAACAAGCACATCATCTCGTTCTCGCAACTATGACTAATATTGGTCCTGCCGCTCCGGCCTTTGCCCAACACGCGATGGAGCAGGGAAGCGGCCCGGGCAAGGTGACGACATTCTGGACGGTGGCATGACGGGTAGCATGGATGATTCTCGCGCGGATGGCGGCCAGAATGGCGACCAGCAGGGCATGGGCAGGGGCCAAGGCATGATGGACGACAACTGAGGAAACGGTTTGTACCACCGACCCCGACTGCAGGGGCAGAAAAAAGGAACACAGCATGATGAACGGATATGGCAATGGATTTGGAATGGGTTTCGGCGGCCTCGGCATGTTCT
>JBDSXE010000124.1:0-3434 GCA_039926325.1 Paracoccaceae bacterium
AAAAATTTTCATGCGAAAATTTTTCTGTCGTGTTGGGACTTTGGCTGCGGGGGTGTGCGAATTTTCTGCGAAAATTCAAGGGGATCTGGGTGGGGGCAGTTGGGGATATCAAAGGGGTGTGGGCAGTTATGAGCTGGTGCGCTTGGGTCGGGAAGGGAAGCCTCCGGCGGGGATATTTGGGAAAAGATGAAATGGCGAAGGCCGGGTTGGGGTAGGCGGGGCGCATCAGGCTTCGTCCATCACATGCAGGGCTGTAGGGTCGAACGTGAGCGTCAGGGGGCTGCCAATTTCGGGTCTGGTGCCGGTCGGCAAAAGGGCGGCGATGTCGTGGCCGTTCATGCTGAGGGTGACGCGGTTGGTGGCGCCGAGGTAGCGCAGGGCGGTGATTGTACCTGTGATGGGGCCGGTCGTGGATTGGTGGAGGCTCTCGGGGCGAAGGCTTGACCATTTTGGGGGACCACCGAGGCTTTGGGTCAGGGCGGGGGGCAGGAGGTTGGAGGAGCCAACGAAATCGGCGACGAAGCGGGTTTTGGGTCTGGCGTAGATCTCTGCCGGGGTGCCGATCTGGGCGATACGGCCTTCGTTAAATACCGCAAGGCTGTCGGCCATGCTGAGAGCCTCGCTTTGGTCGTGGGTGACGAAAACGAATGTGATGCCGAGGCGGCGTTGCAGGGATTTCAGTTCGTCCTGCATGGCTTCGCGGAGTTTTAGGTCCAAGGCACCAAGGGGTTCGTCAAGGAGGAGAACGCGGGGCTCGTTGACCAGCGCGCGGGCGAGGGCGACGCGTTGGCGCTGGCCGCCGGACAGTTGCGCGGGTTTGCGGTTGCCGTAGGCATCAAGGTGGACGAGGGCCAGCATTTCGTCGGCCTTGGCGTAGCGTTGGGCGCGGCCAATGCCTTTGACCATCAGGCCATAAGCAACGTTGTCGCGGACGTTCATGTGGGGGAACAGGGCGTAATCCTGAAACACCGTGTTGACGTTGCGAAGGTGCGGTGGAGTGTTTGAGACATCTTCGCCGAAGATGCGGATTTGGCCGGAGGTCGGCTGCTCGAAACCGGAGATCAGGCGCAGGCAAGTGGTTTTGCCAGAGCCTGACGGGCCAAGCATGGCTAAGAACGCGCCTTCGGCGATCGTCAGGTCAACGGCATCGACGGCGCGGGTTGTGCCGAAGTGGCGGGAGACGGTGCGGAATTCTACGGCGGGGGGCATGGGTGTTTCCGTGGTTGCCCCCTCATCCCAGCCCTATCCCGGTTGGGGAGAGGGAGCGCTGTTGCGCTGTGAGTGGGTGGCGAAATTATGGGAAGACCCTCTCCCACGAAGGGAGAGGGTAAGAGCGGGCTAGCGGCCGCCTATGACGCCGATATAGTCGCTGACCCAGCGGTAATAGGGCACGCAGGCACCATCACCCTGGGCACAGTTGGCGGTGGGCGTGGTCCAGAAGTGGATCTTGTCAAACGCGTCCATCCCGTTGGCGGCGCAGCCTTCGGCGGTTTGCAGGCCGGATTTGTCGGTGCAGGCGGCGGGCACCACGGGGTTAGAGCCGAACCAGACTGAGACATCGGATTGCAGATTGGAGTTCAGCGTATGCTCCAGCCATTTGTAGGCGCAATTCGGGTGGACGGCATCCGTGGCCAGCATGGAGGTATCGGCCCAACCGGTGGCGCCTTCGGTCGGGATGGTCGAGGCGACGTGCTGGCCATCGGCGATCAGCAGGTTGACCTGGAAGGGCCATGAGTCAGAGGCGACGACGCCTTCGTTCTTGAAGTCATCGACCTGAATCATGGCGTCGTGCCAGTAACGACCGGCCAACGTGCGCTGGACGCGGAGGACGTCGAGGGCGGCCTTGTACTGATCTTCGTTCAGCTCATAGGGTGAGGTGATTTTCAGTTCGGGCTTGTGGGTCATCAGGTACAGAGCAGCGTCGGCGATGTGGATCGGGCCGTCATAAGCCTGAACGCGGCCTTCGTTGGTTTTGCCGTCGGGCAGGTCCATCTTTTCGAATACCACGTTCCACGAGGTTGGCGCGGTTTTGAAGGTGTCGGTGTTGTACATCAACACGTTGGGGCCCCATTGGTAGGGGACGCCGTAGTGGACGCCACCGACGGTGAACCACGGGCCGTCTTTCAGGCGGGGATCAACCTTGGACCATGACGGGATCAGGTCGCTGTTGATCGGCTGGACCCGCTTGCCCGCGACAAGGCGCAAGGAGGCGTCGCCGGAAGCGGTAACAAGGTCGAAGCCGCCTTCGTTCATCAGCGACACCATCTCGTCCGAGGTATTGGCGGTTTTGACTTTGACCATGCAGCCTGTGTCTTTTTCAAAACCGGTGACCCAATCATACGCCTTGTCGCTTTCGCCGCGTTCGACGTAGCCGGGCCAGGCGACGATATCGACCTCGCCTTCGCCAGCACCCAGGGCAGTGACCTGCGCCAGAAGTGGGGTTGTGGCGAGGGCAAGACCTAGGATGGCCGTGCCCAAGAGTTTGACGGATTTCATTGCATGCTCCCTGATCAATAGTGCCGCTTTTGCGGTCATAGCCGCATGGTTAGTCGGGGCTGTGGGTTAAGCAACAGAAAAACGTGTAGCACAGGCGGTCACGAACGCGGCGAGTTCGCGGTTGAAGCGGGCGCTATCCTCGGCGAACGGGGCGTGGCCGCTGCCGTGATAGAGCGACAGTTCAGCGTGAGGGATCATCGCAGCGGTGACGTGGGCAAGGCCCTGTGACACGAGCAGGTCGTCGGTGCCTTGGGTGATCAGGGTGGGGACCGTGATGGTGCTAAGGACCGCGCCATCGTCGGCGGCACGGCTGAGGTGGGCGCGGCGGGTTTCCGGCCTGCACAGCATGTTGTAGGCAAGCATCGCGTCGAGTGTGGCGGGGTCGGGCTGCACGGTGAAGCAGGCACGCAGGAACTGACGGGTGGCGATGATTTCGGCGGCACGGTCGGCGCCTTGCATCGCTTTCAGGAAGCGGTTGCCGGGGCCGTTGAAGGCGGGGTCGTTTTTGGTGCGGGCGCAGACATAGTTGATGCCGGCGATCTGGTCAGTGCCATAGGCGGTGACATAATCGTTGATCAGGCGACCTGCGTAGGACCAGCCGACGAGGACGGGCTCGTGGAGGTTGAGGGCAGTAATCACCGCGTGGGTGTCTTGGGCAAACAAGGTGTTGTCTTGGTAGGTGGCAGGATCGGTGGGCTGGCTGGAATGGCCGTGGCCGCGGATGTCGTAGGCCACCATGCGGAAACCTTGCAGGGAGGGGGCGGACATCTGCGCCCGCCAGCAGGCCGACGATTGCGAAAAGCCGTGCAGGAACAGGATCGCGGGGCCAGTGGGGGTGCCGGATTCCTGGGTGGCGAGGGTCAGGCCGTCGGGTGTGGCGACGTCTGACCGGCGCATGTCAGCCCTTGGCCATCTGGGCCACAAGCGCGTCATGGTGT
>JBDSXE010000125.1:0-4716 GCA_039926325.1 Paracoccaceae bacterium
ATCAAGCGGAGAATAGCCCATCGTGTTAGCTACTGATCGCCCATCCCTAATCGCGCACAGCGACGCACCATTGCCTAAATGCAATGCCAGGACCCTTTTTGGCGCCTCCGCGATATCCATTTCTTTCACTTTTCGAACAAGTGCCGCAAAACTCAGCCCGTGGAACCCGTAGCGCCTCAGCCCCAACGCCTCGGCCTTTTCTGGTAGCGCATACCGCACTGCGACCTCTGGATTGGTCGCATGAAATGCCGTGTCAAAGCTTGCATATTGCGGCAATTCCGGCAGTAATTTTGCCAACGCCCGGATCGCCACCAGATTGGCCGGGTTGTGCAACGGCGCTAGAGGCTCGCAGGACTCGATCCCCGCAATCACCGCCGCATCAATCCGGCAGGCTTGGACGAACAGCGCCCCGCCATGCACGACACGGTGCGCGGCAGCGGTCAAACCCTCGCCAAACCCCTGCGCCAAAAGCCCGGCCAGCGCCGCAGAGTGGTCGTTCGTACCAATCTCCAGCACCCGGCCAACGCGTACTTCGGTCAGGCCGTCAAACAGCGCGACCTTGATCGACGAAGATCCCGCATTGACCACCAGCAGCATCTCAAATCACCGACTTCAGCAGCCCAACCACTGCCAGAACCGCCAGCAGCCCGATGGCGAATTTCCGAAAATCCTGCGGATCTGTCGCTAGAAAATGCCGCCCACCGGCCCAAATACCGAACGCCATGATTGGCAATGCCAGCGCCACAGCCTTGGGCGTATCCCACGTCACCATGCCGTGCCACCACATGAGCGGTGTGCTGAATAGGTCAAGGATACAAAAATATGCGACCAAAGTGCCGCGAAACACTGCCGCACTGACGCCCTGCGCGGTAAAATAGGTGGCTACCGGCAGCCCCGCCATCCCCACCGCATTGGCCGCGCCAGCAAACGTGCCGACGCCAATATGCTCTGGCACGCCCTGCGGCCGCCTGATCTGCCACCCCAACATCAGCACGCCGCACATGAACAGCACATAGCCCGCAATGATCGCCCGCGCGACATCAACTCCGACCATGTTTATCCCCCACAATCCCAACGGCAGCCCGATCAACGCCCCGGCCATCAACGCCCAGACCCGCCGCCATTCGACGCCCTGCCGCACAGCGCCCCATTGTTGGAACGTCATCAGGAATTCGCAAAACATCACAACTGCCACGAAATACAATGGGTTGGTGACCAGAGCTGAGGCAGAAATCACCAGCGCCGAAAACCCGAATCCCGAATATCCGCGCACGAAGGCCGCCACCAGAACTGCGACGGCCATATAGGCCGCCGCGCCGTAGCTTAGGTCAAATGGCAGGTTCATACCCGCTGCGGCCGCATGTCCGAGGCCGAAATGCCCGCCACCGCGACCGGCTTTTTCATCGCGTCGCGCCGGAACGGTTCGCCCAGTTCCTGATTGATCATCGCCTCAATCAGTGTGGTTTTGCCCGCCATCTGGTCAACAATCGCGCGGGCAAGTGCATCGCGCAGTTCGTCCATCGTGCGGGCAACAACCCCCTGCAACCCGCAAGCCCTTGCGATCCCAGCGTAACTGACCCCTTCGTCCAATTCGGTGCCGACGAAATTGTCGTCATACCACAACGTCGAATTCCGCTTTTCCGCGCCCCATTGATAGTTGCGGAAGACCACCTGCGTGATCGCGGGCCACTCTTCACGGCCAATCGCCGTAAGTTCGGTCACGGCAATCCCGAACGCACCATCACCGGAAAATCCTATCACCGGCACATCCGGACACGCGATCTTTGCGCCAATCACACTTGGCATCCCATAGCCGCAAGGTCCGAACAGCCCCGGTGCCAGATATTTCCGCCCCGCCTCGAACGTCGGATAAGCATTGCCAATCGCACAGTTATTGCCGATATCGCTGGAAATAATCGCCTCTTTCGGCAATGCCGCTTGGATCGCCCGCCACGCCATACGGGGGCTCATCCACTCAGGCTTCGACGCGCGCGCGCGTTGGTTCCAGGTCGTCCCCACGTCATCCTCTTCGTGATCCATCGACGACAATGCTTGGGCCCAAGCCGATTTTGTTTGCGCGATCAAACCTTTGCGTGCCGTCCTTCCAGCGTCCCCGGCAGCAGCCGACAGTCGAGACAAAATACCCTCTGCCACCTTTTTCGCATCCCCGACGATCCCAACCGCGACCTTCTTGGTCAACCCAATCCGCGCTGGATTGATATCAACCTGAATGATCTCTGCACCCTTCGGCCAATAATCCAAACCGTAGCCAGGCAGTGTTGAAAACGGATTCAACCGCGTGCCCAAAGCCAAAACGACGTCTGCCTGCGCGATCAACTCCATCGCCGCTTTCGATCCGTTATAACCCAACGGCCCCGCGAACAGCGGATGAGAGCCCGGGAAGGCGTCATTATGCTGATACCCCACGCAAACCGGCGCATCCAGCCGCTCTGCCAGCGCCATCGAGGCATTGATCCCGCCTGCCAATATCACGCCCGCGCCGTTCAGGATAACCGGAAACTTTGCGCCAGACAGCAACGCCGCAGCAGCAGTCAAAGCCTCGTCACCACCCGAAGGCCGCTCGAATTCCACCGCCACCGGCAACTCGATATCAATCACCAAAGTCCAGAAATCGCGCGGCATGTTGATCTGCGCCGGGGCGCTCGCCCGCTTTGCATTCATGATCACGCGGTTCAGAACCTCTGCCACGCGGGTTGGATCGCGCACTTCTTCCTGATAGGCGACCATGTCCTTGAACAGGTCCATCTGCGCCACTTCCTGAAACCCGCCCATCCCGATGGTTTTATTTGCGGCCTGCGGCGTGACCAGCAGCAGCGGCGTATGGTTCCAGTATGCTGTCTTGACCGCCGTCACAAAGTTGGTGATCCCCGGCCCGTTTTGCGCGATCATCATGCACATCTTGCCCGACGCGCGCGTGAACCCGTCCGCCATCATCCCGCCGGAGCCTTCGTGCGCGCAGTCCCAGAACTTGATCCCAGCTTTTGGAAAATTATCCGAGATTGGCATGAACGCCGATCCGATGATCCCGAATACATGTTCGATCCCATGCATTTGCAGGGTTTTGATAAAGGCTTCTTCGGTGGTCATCCGCATCGCAATTCTCCTGTCGAGTTTCGCCCTTCTACCCCTCGTGCCGGACGCGCGTTAGGGCCAGCAACATCGCTGCGATAGGTCCAGTCCGTTCCAAAAACATTAGCAACTGGCCAATCGCCCTGCGGCCCCCGCAATCCGCGCAACCCCCTCCGCGATCTTGGTTTGCGGGATCGACGAATAGCCTAGCCGATAATGGCAGCTGTCCGCCCGCGCCGCATCGAAAAACGCTCGCCCCGGCTCGATCAACACCCCATCCTGCCGCAACTCCCCCGCCAGAAGTTCGGTATCCACCGCAGCGCGCATCCAGAAACTTGACCCGCCGAAGCCGCCTTGCCCTGCTACCTCCAACCCATTGGCGACAATGGCTTCTTCCATGACCTGCCGCCGTCTTTTATACGCCGATCGCATCCGGTTGATCAGCGCGTCATAATGCCCAAGGCTCAGGAAATACGCCAAAGTCCGCTGGATATGCCCGGGCGGATGGCGCAACGACATCAACCGCAACGCGCGCGCTTCACGAATAAATCCAGGCGGGCCAACAAGATAGCCCAAGCGCATACCCGGAAATACCGATTTTGAAAACGACCCGGCATAGACAACCCTGCCGCCCGAGTCCAAAGATTTGAGCGCGGGTGACGCGGGTTTCAGGAACGACATCTCGAATTCATAATCGTCCTCAACGACGATGAACCCATTCTTTTCCGCAGCCTCCAGCAGCGCCAACCGCCGGTCCAGCGGCATCGTGGCGTTGGTCGGACACTGGTGCGATGCGGTGGTGAACACCACATCCACCCCATTCGGCAGCAGGTCCGGCGGCAGCCCGTCCGCATCGACATCCACCGCCCGAACCTCGGTCCCGGATGCCCGCAAAATTGCCCGCAATCCTGGATATCCCGGATTCTCCATGACCGCCCGCCGCCCGGAACCCAAGAGGCAAGTCGCCGTAATCCATAGCGCATTTTGCGCGCCAAGTGTCAGCAGCACCTCATCCTCCCGCGCCGCGATGCCACGCCTCGGCAGGATTTGCCGCAACAGATGGTCAATCAACAGTGGATCGTCGCGGTCGTAATAATCAGCCGTCATCGCGCCAAAATCGCGCCGCCCAAGGGCCCTAACCGCACATAGTCGCCAGTTCTGGTGGTCAAAAAGCGTGGGATCCGTCTGGCCATAAATGAACGGAAACTCAAACCGTTCCCAGTCCGCGGGCCGCTCCACCCCACTCGGTCCTGAAAACCGCTGCCCGGAAAGTCGTGCGAAATCCACCGCCTCCGTGCGGGCGGCTCTGCGCGGTTCTTCAAATGGCAACGGCGCATTGTCAGAGATATAGTGGCCAGACCGCCCCTTCGCCGTCAGATAATCCGCCGCGACAAGCTCGCCATAGGCCAGCGTCACAGTGATCCGGCTAACCGCCAGATGTGTTGCCAACCCGCGTGACGACGGCATCTTTTGGCCCGCGCGAAACCGCCCGGCCAGCACACCTTCCGTCACCATCTGCCGGATACGCTGTTGCAAAGACCCGCGCTGCGCCGGCGGCAATTGAAAGGCTTCGGTCGGGATCAGCATGGCCATCCGTCCCGCAACCTTTCAAATTTGTCTAAAATT
>JBDSXE010000126.1:0-3382 GCA_039926325.1 Paracoccaceae bacterium
TGGTCAATCGCAGGGCACAAAAGTAGCGCAGAATCGCACTTTCGCGCCTCTACGCCACTTCATCTGAAATGTTATGCACAGGCAGCAAATGCGCGTCACTGTTGGCATTTTGTCGCTGCATCCCCCAGCCGCCAACAGCTTGTCCACCGTTCTACCCACAGGCGTAAACCTTTTTGCTACCGCGCCACCCCTAGACATGGCCGCATCGTCAAGCACAAAATCTTGTGGTAAGTGTAAAAAAACCGTTGATGGCACACCGAATATAGATCAGTTTGATCAGGTCGGATCAGGCCAGCACTAAAGCTTCCGGTTCGATGGGCACGAACAGCCAGCGCCAAGACCTTTCATGGGGTCAGTCAGCCTTGTTGCAAGGCGGGGCGGTAAAGCTGTTTGCGTCCCGGAACGAGGGACGGCGAAACATTGGCGTGTCGGACGGGGCTGCGAAAAGCCTTGCCGCAATATAAGGACGACGGGGCAAATGAAGATCGAGCGCAAGTTTACCGCTGCGGAAACCGGGGCCTACGGTACCATTGGCTTCAACCTGACCATTTCTGAAATCCGCAACCCGGACGGCACCATCGTGTTCCGCAACGAAGCGGTTGAGGTTCCCGAAGGCTGGAGCCAGGTTGCAGCCGACGTGTTGGCACAAAAATACTTTCGCAAAGCTGGCGTTCCGGCCCACTCTCGTCGTGTCAAGGAACATGGGGTACCGAAATTCCTCTGGCGCTCGGTCCCCGACGAAGCTGTCTTGGAAACGATGCCGCAAGGCGACCGTTTTGTTGGTGAAACCTCGGCCAAGCAGGTGTTCGACCGGCTGGCCGGTGCTTGGACCTACTGGGGCTGGAAGGGCGGCTATTTCACGACGGAGGCCGACGCGAAAGCCTATTACGACGAAATGCGCTTTATGCTCGCCCGCCAGATGGCCGCTCCGAACTCTCCCCAGTGGTTCAACACCGGCCTGCACTGGGCCTACGGTATCGACGGCCCTTCCCAAGGCCACTACTACGTTGATCACGCCACAGGCGAGTTGACGAAATCGACCTCTGCCTACGAACATCCGCAGCCGCATGCCTGCTTTATCCAGTCGGTCAAGGACGATCTGGTCGGCGACGGTGGCATCATGGATCTTTGGGTGCGCGAGGCGCGTCTGTTCAAATATGGCTCCGGCACCGGCACCAACTTTTCATCGTTGCGCGGTCAGGGCGAGCGTCTGTCTGGCGGCGGCAAGTCGTCCGGGCTGATGGGTTTCCTCAAGATCGGCGACCGCTCTGCCGGGGCGATCAAATCTGGCGGTACCACTCGCCGCGCGGCCAAGATGGTCATCTGCGATATGGATCACCCGGATATCGAGGAATTCATCAACTGGAAGGTTATTGAAGAGCAAAAGGTTGCATCCCTCGTCGCCGGTTCCAAGGTTCATGAAGCGCGGCTGAACGATATCTTCGCCGCGATCAAACTGTGGGACGGCTCTGCCGCCGACGCCGTTGACCCGACCAAGAACCCTGCGCTGAAGGCCGCGATCAAGGCCGCCAAAAAGGCCATGATCCCAGACACCTATACATTCCGCATCCTGCAATATGCGGCGCAAGGCTTCACCAGCATCGAATTCCCGACCTACGATACCGACTGGGATTCGGAAGCGTACATGACCGTTTCGGGCCAGAACTCCAACAACTCGGTCCGCGTCACCGACGCATTCCTGCGCGCTGTCAAGGAAGACCTGCCGTGGGAGTTGATCCGTCGCACCGATGGCAAGATCGCCAAGACCACGTCCGCTCGCGACCTGTGGGACCAGATCGGTCACGCGGCCTGGGCTTGTGCCGACCCCGGCATCCAGTTCCACGACACCGTCAACGCCTGGCACACCTGCCCCGAAGATGGCGCGATCCGAGGGTCCAACCCGTGTTCTGAATACATGTTCCTGGACGATACCGCCTGCAACCTGGCCTCGATGAACTTGCTGACCTTCTACAAGGGCGACAAGTTCGACGCCGAGGCTTACATGCACGCCTCTCGCCTGTGGACCATCACGCTGGAAATCTCGGTGATGATGGCGCAGTTCCCATCCAAGGAAATCGCCCAACTCAGCTACGACTTCCGCACGCTTGGTCTGGGTTACGCCAATATCGGCGGCCTCTTGATGAACATGGGCCTTGGCTATGACAGCAAAGAGGGGCGCGCCCTGTGCGGCACCCTGACAGCGATCATGACTGGCGTGGCCTATGCAACCTCGGCAGAGATGGCCCGCGAACTCGGTGCCTTCCCCGGCCATGCCCGCAACGCCGCCCATATGCTGCGCGTGATCCGAAACCACCGCGCCGCTGCCTATGGCAAAACCGCCGGTTATGACGAGCTGAACGTTAACCCCGTCGCTCTTGACCACATGAACTGCCCGGACCAAAGCCTTGTTTCCCTTGCCAAATCCGCCTGGGATGAAGCCCTTGCAATGGGCGAGGCGCATGGCTATCGCAACGCCCAGACCACTGTAATAGCACCCACGGGCACCATTGGTTTGGTCATGGATTGCGATACCACCGGGATCGAGCCTGACTTTGCGCTGGTGAAATTCAAGAAACTGGCGGGTGGCGGCTACTTCAAGATCATCAATCAATCCGTCCCGGCGGCGCTGGAAAAGCTTGGGCACGGCTCCGCGCAAGTCGCTGAAATCGTGGCTTATGCCGTCGGCCACGGTTCCATCGGCAACTGCCCCGGCATCAACACCACCGCTCTGGTCAGCCGTGGCTTCGGCCGGGCGGAGCTTGACAAGATCGAAGCCGCCCTGCCCGCCGCTTTCGACATCCGCTTCGTGTTCAACCAATGGACCCTTGGCGAAGAATTCTGCACCAAGACGCTGAAAATCCCCGCAGAAAAGCTGGCAAGCCCGACCTTCGACCTGCTGCAACACCTCGGCTTCTCCAAAACCCAGATCGCCGCCGCGAATGATCATGTCTGCGGCACCATGACGCTTGAAGGTGCGCCGCATCTGCACAAGGACAACTACGCGATCTTTGATTGCGCCAATCCGTGCGGCAAGACCGGCAAGCGTTTCCTGTCCGTTGAAAGCCACATTTACATGATGGCAGCCGCGCAATCATTCATCTCTGGTGCCATCTCCAAGACCATCAACATGCCGAACAACGCCTCGATCGGCGACGCTTTGGCCGCCTATGAACTCAGCTGGTCTTTGGGCATCAAGGCCAACGCACTTTACCGCGACGGCTCCAAACTCAGCCAACCCCTCGCCTCTGCTCTGGTCGAGGATGATGACGAAGCCGAAGAAGTCATGGCAACCGGCACTCTGCACGAAAAGGCCGTCGTTCTGGCCGAAAAGATCGTCGAGAAAATCATCATCAAGGAAGTCATCCGCACCAACCGCGAGAAA
>JBDSXE010000127.1:0-4317 GCA_039926325.1 Paracoccaceae bacterium
AATGCGTGGCGGGCAGCTTGGCGCGGCGCAGGTCTTGAAGGGGAAAAGGCGGGCGAGATGGACGCAGTGCTGCATCAGTCGCGTGTGGCGGATGATCAGCGGCAGCGGCGTTTCATGAGAGATGCCAGCGGGTTGCCGGATGGAGCGTTTGTTTGGCATGAAGGACAGGCGTGCTTGGTGCATCGGGGTCGGCTGCATCCGTATCGGACTGCGGGATATGATGCGCCGTACGAACTGCCGGAGGGGCTGGTCGAAGTGATGACGCCAAAGCCAACGGTTGCGGTGTTGCTGGCGGGCTTTCGGCCAGCGTTGCACCCATCGGCGTCAGGCGCGGTCGCTGAGGGTTAGCCATTCCGCCTCTGCGGCATCGAGTTGGGCTTGGCGGTCGGCCATGCCTTCTGATGCTTTGCGGAACTTGGCGGGCTCTTTGGTGAACAGCTCCGGCGATTCCAGGTATTCGGCCAGCTTGTTGATCTCTGCTTCCAGCCGGTCGATTTGACCGGGCAGGCTGTCGAATCGCTTGCGTTCGGTGAAGGTCAGGCCCTCGGCAAATCTCTGAGTGGACGATCCAACTTTGGCACTGCTGCGGGCAGAGGGTTTTTCAAGCACTTCCAGACCGTTGGCAGTGCGCTGTGCGGCATAATCGGACCAGCCACCGGGGTAGACGGTGGCGTTGCCGTTGCCTTCCAGCGCGATGGTGGATGTGGCGACGCGGTCGATGAAATCGCGGTCGTGGCTGACCAGCAGCACGGTGCCGTCATAGTCGCCAAGGATGTCTTGCAGCAAATCCAGCGTTTCCACATCGAAGTCATTGGTGGGTTCGTCAAGGATCAGCAGGTTCGACGGCTTGGCCATCAGTTTGGCCAGCAAAAGCCGGGCTTTTTCGCCACCTGACAAGGATTTGACGGCGGCACGGGCCTGGCGTTCGTCGAACAGGAAATCCTTGAGGTAGGCCACAACATGCTTTGGGATGCCGCGCACCATGACCTGATCGGAATTGCCGGAAACCGCCATCGTGGGATCGCCCGTCAGGTTGTCCCACAGCGACATTTCTGGGTTCAACTGCGCGCGGGTCTGGTCGAAAATGGCGATGTCGAGGTTGGTGCCGAGGGTGACTTTGCCCTGATCCGGGGCAAGTTCGCCGACCAGCATCTTGAGCAGCGTGGTCTTGCCGATGCCGTTGGGGCCGACAAAAGCCACGCGGTCGCCGCGCAGAACGCGCAGGTCAAAATCCTTGATGATCAGCTTGTTATCGAACGTTTTGGTCAGACCCACAGCCTCAATCACGCGCTTGCCAGACGTGGTGTCCGAGGACAGATCCAGCGCGGCCGTGCCCTGACGGCGGATTTGCGAGCCGCGTTCGTCGCGCAGGACGGCCAGCGCACGCACCCTGCCCTGATTTCGTTTGCGGCGGGCAGAGATGCCTTCCACGGCCCATTTCGCCTCTGCCTTGATCTTGCGGTCAAGTTTGTGGCGGGCGTCGTCTTCTTCGGCCCAGACGGTGTCGCGCCAATCTTCGAACCCTTCGAACCCCGATTCTCGTCTGAGGACTTCGCCACGGTCGATCCAAAGGGTCGCCTTTGACAGCGCCCGCAAAAACGCGCGGTCGTGCGAGATCATGACAAAAGCGGTGCGGGTGGTGGACAGTTGTTCTTCCAGCCATTCGATCGCTTGAATGTCCAAGTGGTTGGTCGGCTCGTCCAGCAGCATCAATTCGGGGGCTTCGGCCATCAGCTTGGCCAGAGCGGCGCGACGGCGTTCGCCACCGGAGGCTGTGGCAACTGGCGTTTCGGGGTCAAATTTCAGACCCTCCGCCGCCATCGGCACCTTGTAAGCCTCTTCTTCCGGCAGCCGCGAGGCGGCGTAATCGCCAAGGGTGGCAAAGCCCGAAAGGTCGGGGTCTTGTTCCATATAACCAACGGTAACGCCGGGCGAGACGACCCGGATGCCCTTATCCTGTTCGACAAGACCAGCCATGACTTTCATCAGGGTCGATTTACCGGAGCCATTGCGACCGATCAGCGCCACCCGATCACCGGGCTGGACCACAAGGTCGAGGCCAGAAAAAAGCGGGTTGCCGCCGAAGGTCAGCGAAATTTGCGAAAGCTGTAGTAGGGGTGCGCGTGCCATGACCGGGCAGGTAAGGCGGGCGGTGGGCGAGGTCAACAGGTGCTGTGCGGTGAGGGTGTTATTCCTGCCCCGCCAAGGCGCGCAGGGCGCGGGCGCGGGCGAGCGGGACGCTTGCAATCTCTAGCCCGGTCAGGACGTGCAGGGTGTTGAGTTCTCGGTCGATGACGGCGTGGTCAGACACCCAGCCACCCATGCCAAGGTAGGTCCGCAACAGCGTCGGGATGGCGCGAACGTCTGGTTCTACGGGCTGGCGCACGTCGATGACCTCTGACGCCTTGGCTGCCGGTGCCCATAGCGGTGGTGCAAGGTGGTGTGCCGCCAGATAGGCAAGTGCAGCGCGGTGCGGCGTTGGATCGGCACCATCAAAACTGGAGCAGCCGAACAGCATTCCAATCCCGTGCGTGTCAACCAGCCGGGTCAGTGCGGCCCAGACAAGCCGCAGGACATGGGGATCGTGGATGTCGGGGCGCAGGCAGAAGCGGCCAAGTTCCATCATCTTGCCGGGAAATCCCGCAAGGCGCGTCAAATCGTAGAACTGTGCGGAATAGCTTTGTTCGATCTGCGCCCCACTGGTCAGGATCAACAGTCGGGCGCAGCACACAGGCCGATCAGAAGCATCACTGACAAGAAGATGCTGGCAGATTGCGTCGAATCCGTCCGAATCGTCGGCGGACAAGCCACGCGCCGCACGAAAGCTGACGTGGCGCAACGCCCGCACATCGGCGTGTTCGGCGGGGGTTTCGGCCAGCTTTGCGGTATAGTTACCGTGGCTTAGCGGCAGCAATCGTAACAGAAATTCATTCCTTTGTGCGGGACTTGGCGTAGCGCAGAACGCAGTTTAAGTTTGCCGTGTGGGTGACAGCGGCGCAAGCATGTTGGCCGCAGTGTTTCGTAGTGGAGGGTGAGATGGACAAAGTTGTCAAATCGGATGCGGAATGGCTGGCGCAAATGGATGACCTTACATTCAAGGTGACGCGCAAACACGCGACCGAGCGGGCGTTTTCACACGAAGACTTTCCAAAATCTGCCGGGACGTTCAACTGTGTGTGCTGTGGTGCGCGGCTGTTCGATCAGGCGGCCAAATTCGACAGTGGCACTGGCTGGCCGTCGTTTTACGCACCGATTTCCGCCGAATTGGTGGGCGAAACCGTGGATCGCAGCTTTTTCATGCGGCGTACCGAAGTCCACTGCAACCGGTGCGAGGCGCATCTGGGGCATGTGTTTCCGGATGGACCGGCGCCGACCGGACTGCGCTATTGCATCAACGGCGTGGCGTTGCGGTTCAAGCCGAAGGACTGGCCGTAAGATTGGGGATCATTTCAGCAGGTCGTTGGCGCTCAGATGGCCGATATTGCCGAATATTTGCGCCAAGAAGCCTCTGCCCTTGACGTTGGTCGTGGTGATCCGGCGCGAAATTGCGACGACGCGACCTTTGTCCAACCCGAATCGTTCGACGTTTTCGACCACGCCGCCCGTGTCAAAGGTGATGGCCACAACCTCACGGTCAATCTCTTGCGGGGCGCGTGCACCCTGATTCTTGAAGCGGCTTTCGACGTAGTACCACGCCTGATCGTTCAGAAGTCCGGCGGCAGTCGGGCGGCCAATTGTAGCGCCGACACTTTCACGGGTGTCTTTACCGACCACAATCAAGGCAAGTTCGGTGTCGGAGGGCACATATCCGTGGTTGGTGTAGATCGGCGAACAGGCAGCCAGCACGAATGCCAGTATGGCAAAGCAGCGGACAAACGCCGACGGCCCACGATTTGGACCTAGTCCCATTGCACGATTGACCGTCATTCTGCCCCTGCCCCGTCGGCCCATTGTTTATGGTCCCTACTGACACCGATTACAGAAGGTTGCCGTCGTGATCAAGAAAGGAACGCTTGACGGCATTTGTCGCGCGGTTCAAATCCCACATTCAGGAGAATTGCCATGAAGAACCCCGTTGAGCCCCTTGTTGTAGCCAGCCCTGCGCTGCCTACCCTACCCTTTCGGGTCGCGGCGATTGCCGGGCGGCGGTCGACCCACGTCCGTTTCGCCCCTGATGCGGCGGCGCGGGCGGTGATTGCGGCTGAACTGGGCCTGCTTGACCTGCCCCAGCTGCGCTTTGATGGCGAGATCACGCCAAGCGGCAAGCGCGATATGCAGCTGTTAGGCAAATTGGATGCGCTGGTGGTGCAGCCGTGC
>JBDSXE010000128.1:0-4258 GCA_039926325.1 Paracoccaceae bacterium
AGGGGGGCGCAGAGGACGAGAATGTCGGAGGTGGCGGCCAGATCGTCCAAGCTCAGGGCTTGCACATCGGGCGGCAGGTTTTGCGGGCTGCGGGTGTGGCTTGTGATTTTCATGCCAAACCCCTGCGCCAATCGGTGTAAAGCGCGGCCTATGTTGCCATAACCGAATATACCGAGTGTTCGGCCCCCTAAATCGCGGCCGTGATCGGAAAAGGCGCGGCCTGCGGTCCAGCCTTGGGATCGGAGTGCTGCATCCATTGCGCGGAACTGACGCAACAGAGCGATGGCGGCGAAGATGACATGTTCGGCCACAGTCTGCGCGTTGGCACCGGGGACGTTGGCGACCAAAACACCTGCGGCGGTGGCGGCCCGCATCGGGATCATGTCTAGCCCCGCGCCGTGGCGGACAGCCGCGCGCAGGTGCGGCGCCAGGGCGAAGTAGTCGGATGGGATGTTGGCGCGCACAATCAGCACGTCAGCGGCCAGCCCCTCTGCCATGATCGCGGCGGCGGTGGGGGTGGAGGCGACGCGGTAGTCGCTGGCGGCAGTCAGGCGCGCGGTGACCTGAGGATGCAAAGGGTGGGTGGAGAAAACCTGCATTTACGGAATTTTCTGGCCAGTGATCAGACCCTTCCAGTACCCTTCCACGCCCTGCAAATGGCTGCTCATCAGAGCTTGGGCCAGATTGGCGTCGCGGCGTTGCAGGGCATCGAAGATTTGCAGATGTTCAAGATGGCTGCGGCGACCACGGGCCGGGTCGGCAAAATAGATCGGCAGGCGACGTTCGCCCATCGCATAATAGACCGAACAAACGCGGAAAAAGACGGTGTTCTGGGTAGCACGGACGATTTCGAGGTGGAAATCGCGATCCTCTTCGGCCAGCGGTTCGCCAGCTGCCAGACGCAGTTCGGACTGCGCCAAAATCTCTTGCAACCGCGCGAAATTTTCATCCGTCGCCCGGGTCGAGGCGAGTTCGGCGGCCTTGATTTCATGGATCTTTCGCAGTTCGACCGCTTCGTAAATCTGGATCGGGTCCAGTGGCAGACCGGCCTTGGCGAACAATGCCAGCGCCTCGACCGAGGCGGTGCGGGTGGTCAGGAAGATGCCGCTTTTGGCCCGTCGTTCGACGATCCGCATCGCCTCTAGAACGGCGAGGGTTTCGCGGATCTGGCCGCGGCTGACGTTGAAATGCTCTGCCAGTTCGCGTTCAGACGGGGTGCGCCCGCTGTCGGCGGACGAGGTGGT
This sequence comes from Paracoccaceae bacterium, assembly GCA_039926325.1. Lineage (GTDB taxonomy): Bacteria > Pseudomonadota > Alphaproteobacteria > Rhodobacterales > Rhodobacteraceae > Stagnihabitans. Next base: position 1,245 of record JBDSXE010000128.1, read on the forward strand.
GTACAGATATGCGGCCAGATCCGGCAGAAGGTTCTTTTCGGACATCGCTTAACCGTCCTTTGCGTGGGCCTTTATCGCTTTTTCCGATAACGACAAACCAAGCCCCGGTCCATCGGGAATGGCGACCATGCCATCGGCAACCTGAATAGCGATTTCGGATAGGTCGTGGATCATCGGATTGGCACCGCTGGAGTATTCCACAATGAAACTGGCAGGCGATGCCGCGCAAATGTGCAGACCAGCGAAGAAACACGGCGCCCCCGCCCAAAGATGCGGCGCAAACCGCAGGTTGAAGGCAGAGGCGAGGGCGGCGATCCGCATGGTTTCGGTGATGCCGCCGCAGAACGCCGGGTCGGGCTGAAAAATATCGACGGCGCGCAAGGTCGCAAGGTCGCGGAAATCGAAGCGGGTGCATTCGGATTCACCGGCAGCGATCGGGATATGCGTAGCGGCCCGGACCTCTGCCATGCCGGGTTTGTCGTCACCGATCACCGGTTCTTCGAACCACGCGAGGTCGCAATCGCGTACGAGGTGGGCGAAACGCCTGGCTTCGGCAACGGTGTAGGTGCCGTGGGCATCGACGGCGATTTCGATGTCAGGACCAAGGGCGGCGCGGGCGGCTTTGACACGCTCGGCGCTGGTGTGGACGTTGGGGTCCATCGAACCGACGCGCATCTTGACGGATTTAAAGCCACCCAGCGCGAGGTAGCCTTGCAGCTGGGCCCCGATCTCGGCGGCATTGGCCCAGCCGCCAGAGGCGTAGGCGGGCAGACGGTCGGACTTGCGGCCACCTAGTAGTTGCCAGATGGGCTGGTTCAGATGCTTGCCCAAGATATCCCACAGCGCGATGTCGACGGCGGAAATGGCGGCGATGGTCAGGCCACGGCGGGCGAGTGAGGGCATGGCGTGGCCGGTGGTGGCGGCCTTGGGTGCGCGGACGCCGTTATACAGCATTTCCCAGATCGCGGTGATGTCACCGGGGTTGCGCCCGATCAGTTTGGGCGCAACCTCTTGATTTAGCAGATGGACAAGGGCGGCATATTCGCCAGCGGAACCTGCGGCGTTCTTACCCTCACCCCAGCCGACCAGACCGTCGTCGGTTTCAATCCGCAAGATGGCGGCGTCGAAGTGGGTCAGCGTGCCGAAATCGCTGCGGTGCTGGCGCGCGGCGTTTATTGGGATGCTGACCCAGGTGGCTTGGACGCTTTTGATCTTCATCGCCGCCGCCCTCGGGTTACTTGATAAGCGGCAACAGGGTTTCAGCGGTGATCCGCATCTGGTCGTCGTAGAACTTTTCGGTCAGCAGCGACGAGCCGTGATCCTGAATGAATTTCAGTTGCTCCGGCGAGATGTCGACCGGATTGCGTTCGACCATATCGGGATAGATCGCAGCAGGCGTGCGATCCACCGGGGCCACAAATTCGTTGGTGATCGCCCCGTCGTAGCCGATTTCGCGCAGTGTACCGATGATCTTGGGCCAATCGAGATGGCCCAGACCGGCAGCAAAGCGGTTGTTGTCGGCGACATGGAAATCGAACAGGCGCTTGCCGGCCAGCCGGATGGCATCGTGTATATTTGATTCCTCCATGTTCAGATGGTAGGCGTCAAGGCACACACCGCATTCGGGGTGAACGGCATCGGCAAGGGCAAGGGCCTGCGCGGCGCGGTTGAAAAAGTAGGTCTCGAACCGGTTCAGGGGTTCAATGGCGACTTTGACGCCGACCTTTTGGGCGTGGGCAAAGCATTCCTTGGTGGCGTCAACGACCCATTTCCATTCCTCCGCCTCAGTTCCATCGGGAACGACTTTGCCGACGGTCGAGGGGACGAGCGTGATGATCTGGCCTTCCAGTTCGGACACCATCGTCAGCACCGATTTCACATAGTCCACAGAACGGGCGCGCTGACCTTCGTCACGGGCGGCAAGGTTGCGCTGGCCAAGGGTCAGGGTGACAGCACCCCAGCACCGGATGCCATGCTCTTTCAGCAGGGCGCGGGTTTCCTTGATCGGATACTGTGTCGGTTCGCCAGAAATTTCGATGGATTCATAGCCATATTTCTTAATCCGGCGCAGCGTCACTTCCAACGGTTCGGCGCGCATCCAGTTGTGGGTTGAAAGGTGCATTCGTTCCTCCTGTAGTGGGCAAAGCTGGCGCAAAGTTTCACGCCGCCGGTTATCTGGTTGGACCAGTTTTTCTGATTCCAAGATCTACCGTAGCGGCGAGATTTAGGCAAGAAGGATGAGGAGGTTGAATTTTACAAGGATAATTGCTTGTTATTTGTGCAGTATTCACGAATTTTGTTGCTAGGCGCACGGGCTTTGTATTGGTAATTTGGTACGACCAAGCGCGGGTGCCGACTGAACATTTTGCGCGGCATGGAACCCGCCCGGCACTTGCGGGTTTCACATCGGCAGGTTTGTGGATGTTTTGCTGACAGGCACTGATATATAAACTTATCTGGTCCGGCATATTAGCGCGGGCAAAGGGAAGCAGTTGTATGACCGACCTTGAACGGCTGTCGCAGATGGGGATCGTTCTGGTGGCGACGGTTGCCGGAGCTGTCGCGCTGAAAAGTGTGGCCGAGATTTTCGCACCAATGGCGCTGGGGTTGGTGGCCGGGATCGTAGTGTCGCCGCTGGGTGCATTCTGGGATCGGATCGGGTTGTCGCGGGCGGTGGGGGCGCTGATCACGCTGGCGCTGACGCTGTTTGCGCTGACGCTACTGGCGCTGATCTTTCAGCCGCTGGTGTCGCAGATGATCGCCCAAGCTCCGAAGGTCTGGCACGACATGCAGGACACCATCAAAGGCGTCCGGGTCATCTTGCAGAACCTGTCCAAGCTGTCGCATGACGTCACGACGGCGATCGCCCCGAGTGCGGATGCCGGCACCACGGCACCCGCCACCGATGCGACCGCGGTATTGCCGAGCATGACGGATGCGCTGTTACTGGCACCGGCGTTCCTGGGTGAGTTTCTGGTCTTTGTCGGCACGCTGTTCTTTTTCATGCTGACCCG
>JBDSXE010000129.1:0-3431 GCA_039926325.1 Paracoccaceae bacterium
CCGCGCATCAATCTGCGCCGCGCCGTTTGAATTGACGCCGTTGCCGATAATCGAATTATCGCACGCTGCCAGCACAACTGCCGCCGCGCCAAAACCGATGAAATTCCGCCGGGATACCGCCATGATCACTGCCTCTCTGCCTCGACACGGGCTCTACGGCCCCTTTAACGGCACTATATCCTATCGATGGGAACCTGTCATGCCAAAGCGCGATGATGGGCAAACCCTTGCCAACGCTAATATCGGCCCAACTTGATCGCCTTCGCAGCCTGTGGCGCAAAGTATGTCAGCACGCCATCGCACCCAGCCCGCCGAAACGCCATCAGGCTTTCCAGCATTGCCTTTTCGCCGTCAATCCAGCCACGGTCCGCCGCACCCCTGATCATCGCGTACTCACCCGACACCTGATAGGCGTAAGTCGGCGCGCCAAACATGTCCTTGGCTCGCCGGATGATATCCAGATACGGCATCCCCGGTTTGATCATCACCATATCCGCGCCCTCGCGCAGATCCCGTTCGATCAATCGCATCGCTTCGTCAGAGTTGGCGGGATTCATCTGATACGTCTTCTTGTCGCCCTTCAGCGCGCCCGAGGCACCAACCGCATCCCGGAACGGCCCGTAAAACGCGCTCGCAAACTTGGCGGCATAGGACATGATCGCTACGCCATCATGCCCGCCAGCCTCTAACGCGGACCGAATAGCGCCAATCCGGCCATCCATCATGTCCGACGGCCCGATGATGTCCACGCCCGCCTCGGCCTGACTAAGCGCCTGCTTGACCAGCGCCTCTAGCGTTTCATCGTTCAGGATATTGCCGTCGCGGACAAATCCGTCGTGGCCGTCAATGTTATAAGGGTCCAATGCCACGTCCGACATCACGGCAATTCCGGGCACCTTGGCCTTGATTGCCCGGATCGCGCGGTTTGTCAGGTTGTCCGGATTCCACGCCTCTTCGCAATCGGCAGTTTTAAGACTGGGGTCGGTATAGGGGAACAGACAAATCGCCGGTATGCCAAGATCGGCCGCCTCGCTTGCCGCCTCGACCACCAGATCGACGGACAACCGCGCCACACCCGGCATCGAGGCTACAGGTTCACGCACGCCAACCCCATCACGCACGAACACTGGCCAGATCAGATCGCCGACGGACAGCGCGTTTTCCTGCGCCAGCGCGCGCAATGCAGGGTTTTGCCGCAGACGGCGAAAACGGGCGGCGGGGAAGGGCGCTGAAATCGGGCGCATTGGTGGGCATCCTTGAACCGGGAAGGGCTTGCAGCTTTGCCTTCTGCCTGCCATGGAAAGGCGCTGCACTTCAAGGCGGCATGGGCAGTTTCAAAACACGGAGACGACGGTTGAATTGGTATCAGACGCTTTTGAATCTGATCGACATGCGGTCGTTCTCTAATCTGTGGTACTGGATCGCGCTTGGCGTGATCTGGTCCTCTGCCAGCCATTGGGTGCTTGGGGTGCCATACGACATGGTGTACCGCGCCCGCAAAGATCAGGGGCAGGCGCTTGCGGATGTGGAAACGCTAGTGCGGATCAACGTCTCGCGGATGTTGCACGCCTCACGAACCCACGGAACCGTGCTTATCGGTGTGGTGTGTTTCATTGTGACCGTGCTGGGACTGCTGGCTTTTTGGTACAAGGTCGAATTCGCGCAAGCCGTTCTATTCCTGTTCATTCCCCTGTGCATCCTCGGCTATCTGTCGCTTCGCACGTCGGTCCGCATCGAGGCGGGAGAGGGGCATGGCGACGCCCTGTTCCGCAGGCTGTACAGGCACCGGCTGTCGGTGCAGGTGCTTGGAATGCTTTCGATCTTTGTCACGTCGCTATACGGCATGTACGTCAACATTCAGTTCTCCGCGCTGGGTTGATGGATGGCAGGCGATCGCATCCTTTTAGGCGGCGCGCCCGAGGGGTATGACGCAAGGCTTCTTGCCCGCGAAGCAGCGCGTGGCCAGTCCGTCATCCACATCGCCCGCGACGACCGCCGGATGGAGGCTATGCGTGCCGCACTGGCCGTTATGGCACCCGAACTGCCAGTGCTGGAACTGCCTGCGTGGGATTGCCTGCCTTACGACCGCGTTTCGCCAAACCCCGATATTCTGGCGCGGCGCATGTCGACTCTGGCGGCGCTGGCCGCAGGTCTGGCCAAGCCGATCATCCTGCTGACCACCCTCAACAGCGCCACCCAACGCCTGCCAGCCCGCGATGTCATGCAGGGCGCGTCGTTCGTGGCCAAAGTTGGCGACCGCGTTGATGACCAGCGCCTGAAACGTTTTCTGACCGGCATGGGATTTTCACCCGTCTCCACTGTGGCCGAACCCGGCGATTACGCGCTGCGGGGCGGCATCGTCGACATCTTCCCGCCTGGTCGCGGTGGCCCGGTCCGGCTCGATTTCTTTGGCGACGTACTGGACGGTGCCCGCCGCTTTGATCCAGTCACCCAGCGCACCACGCAAAAGCTGTCGGCGGTGGAATTTGCCCCGATGTCCGAAGTCATCCTTGACGAAGCGGCCATAACCCGCTTCCGCCAGAACTACCGTGCTGAATTTGGCACCGCGGGCTCTGACGACCCCCTGTATGAAGCGGTCAGCGCAGGTCGCAAGCATCAGGGGATGGAGCATTGGCTGCCGTTCTTCCACGCCCGTCTGGAAACCTTGTTCGACTATCTGCCCTCCGCCTCGGTCATGCTGGATGATCAGGTCACCGCGTCCCGCCTATCTAGGTGGGAAGGTATTGCCGATCAATACGACGCCCGTCGAGAGGCGATGACTGCCAAAGGTCGCCTCGACACCGTCTACAAACCCTCCGCCCCCGACCTGCTGTACCTGAACGATCAGGCGTGGGAGGCTGCCATTGCCGACCACCGCGTTGTGCAGTTGTCACCCTTGCCGCAATCGCCGGGGCCGGGGGTTCTGGATGCGTCGGGCCGCGTCGGCCGCAACTTCCTGCCAGAGCGTCAGCAAGAACAAATCAGCCTTTTCGGGGCCTTGGCCGACCACTTGCATGCGGAACTTCAGGACCGCCAGGTCGTCATCGCCTCATGGTCCGAAGGTGCCCGCGAACGGCTGGATGGCTTGCTCAAGGATCAGGGTCTAAAGGGTGCCAAGCCCGTCAAGGACTTCCGCGACGTGCCCGAAGGTCGCGGCGGCCTGTTCCTGATGATCTGGGCGCTGGAGGCCGGCTTTACCGCCCCCGGCCTTGCGGTGATTTCTGAACAGGACATCCTTGGCGACCGGCTGGTCAGTAAGCCGCGCAAGAAGCGCAAAGCCGACAACTTTCTGCGAGAGGTTGATACCCTCACCCCCGGTGATCTGGTTGTACACGTCGAACATGGCGTCGGGCGCTATCTTGGCCTGGAAACCATCACCGCCCTCGGAGCGCCGCACGACTGTGTGGCACTGGAATATGCCGAAAATTCAA
>JBDSXE010000130.1:0-5000 GCA_039926325.1 Paracoccaceae bacterium
TTGACGGCGTTTTCGATGATGTTCTTGCTGTCGAACATCGCGGCACCACCAACCATCGGGTCGGTTGCAGCGAACAACGGCGCGGCAATCAAGTTCAGGACAACAATGCTGGTGGCGGCGAACACGAAGGTGGCGGACTTCATTTTTTCTCTCCCAAAACCGACGCGGATCATCCGGTCGTTGCAGGAAGAACGGGGCATTTCGGGCGAAAGTTTCAGGTCGATGTTGATGTCACGGTTTCGTGATCAGAAAGTTTCGCACGACTGAAACCACCAGATCAAAACCACTGCCCCGGTTCCATCAGGCCCAGGTCCATCAACTGTTGGCTGTGCCATTCGAACGCGGTGGAGTTGTGCCAGCCGAAGGAGTGGATGTCGAACATCGAGCCGGCGTTGGTCCGCAGAGCCTTGGCGGTACGGAATGAGACGATGGCGGTGGTCAGGTTGTGGTGCCACGGGCAGGCAAAGGTGTTGTATTCTTCATCATTGAACGTGAAGTCGGCACGCAGCATCAGGCCCGGTTTGGCGCGGAAGATGGCGATGCGGTCGATCTTTCGGCGAGGCAGCGGGATATGTTCTTCAAACCGCCAGCGCAGGCCACCGAAGAAATCCAGCTGGCGTTCCTTGGGGTGGTTGTGGTTGGCGGCGTCAGGGCGGCCAAGGGCGTAGTAGCCCGACCGATCCAGATACGCCTCTTCCAATGAGACGGCATTCGGGAATTTGTCGAGGTTCTTGGCATAAAGGTCGATGACATAGGACAGTACGGCATCGCGGCGTTCTTCGCTGTGGAACGTCAGCATCTCTCTGATGTTGCGGGTTTCGCAAAACGGGTAGAACAGATATTCGGCGTTGTAGCAGTAATACATCCACAGACCGGGGGCAGCCTCGATCAGGCGATTGACCGCGTTGATGATCGCAGAGTCCTCGTGGATGTCGTAGCTGATGCGATGGATCTTAGCCTCCAGATCGGCAGGGACCGTGATGCCGTCTTGGGCCAACAGAAGGGTTTGGGGGAAACCGGCAGCGATGTTGTGGCGCAGGGTGGTATCCACCTCGACATTATCCTCGGCCAGAACAATCGCGATGGGGCCTTTCGCCAACACGGATTTTCCATCCTTGATGAACTGGTCGAGCGAGGGGTATTTCATCAAGGCTCCGTAGGTATCGCAGGCATGTGGCAGAATCCGATAATCCAAAGGCTGATGCAAGACATGGTTTGACCGCCCGCGTTGCGGAAGGGGCGGGTTAGGCATATGGGGCAGGCAGCAGACGGGTGCCGCATGACTGATGTGAAGAAGCTGTTCATCAAGACTTATGGCTGTCAGATGAACGTCTATGACAGCGAACGCATGGTCGAAGCGATGGCCGGCGAGGGCTATGTCACGACCGATGTCGTTGAAGATGCCGACATGGTGCTGCTGAACACCTGCCATATCCGCGAAAAGGCGTCGGAAAAGCTGTATTCCGATCTGGGCCGCCTGCGCCCGCTGAAGAACGCCAAGCCGGGGTTGAAAATTGGCGTGGCGGGTTGCGTGGCGCAGGCCGAAGGTGCCGAAATAAAGCGCCGGATGCCGTTGGTCGATCTGGTGGTCGGCCCGCAAAGCTATCACCGGCTGCCCGCGATGGTGCGCGGCGAGGGTCCGGCGATCGAGACCGACTTTCCGGCAGAGGACAAGTTCGACCTGCTGCCGGAACGTAAGGGCAATGCGCGGCCAGCGGCGTTTCTGACGGTGCAGGAGGGTTGCGACAAGTTTTGCGCGTTCTGCGTTGTGCCCTATACGCGCGGCGCCGAAGTATCGCGCCCTGTGGACCGTATCCTGACCGAAGCGCGCCTGCTTGCAACCAAGGGCGTGCGAGAGATCACGTTGCTGGGGCAAAACGTCAACGCCTACCACGCAGAGGGCTGGGGATTGGCGCGGCTGGTGCGGGCTTTGGCAGAGATCGAAGGGCTGGCGCGTATCCGATACACGACCAGCCACCCCAACGACATGGAAGACGACCTGATCGCGGCGCACGGCGACGAGCCAAAGCTGATGCCGTATCTGCATCTGCCGGTGCAATCGGGGTCTGACCGCATCCTGAAGGCGATGAACCGCAAGCATACGGCGGCGGAATACCTGCGGACGGTGGAACGGATCAGGACGGCGCGGCCGGACATCTTGCTGAGTTCCGATTTCATTGTGGGCTTTCCGGGCGAAACCGATGCTGATTTTGCGGCGACGTTGGATCTGATCCATCAGGTCGGCTACGGCATGGCGTTCAGCTTCAAATACTCTGCCAGACCGGGCACACCGGCGGCGGAAAAGCCGGAATTGCCGACGGAAGTGGCGGATGCGCGGCTGCACGCATTGCAGGCGCTGGTCACCCAGCAACAGCGCGCGGCCCAACAGGCGATGGTGGGACGCGAGGTTTCGGTGCTTTACGAAAAGCCGGGGCGGATGGCGGGGCAAATGATGGGCAAGTCCGATCATCTGCACGCCGTGCATGTCGATGATTCTTTGGGCAGGGTCGGAGAGATCGTGCGCGTCAGAATCGTGGCGTCGTCGTCGAATTCTTTGGCGGGCATCAGAATTCTTTAAGGCAGAATTGTGGCATTGAGTTTCCCGGGCCGCCACAATGTCGGGCCATTGCCCGGCTTTAGTTCCAAAGTGTTAACAAGAACTATTTGATATAAAAGGACTAATGCTTAAATCGCTTTACATTGTGATGACGCAGCGGCATCTCTGTGGCAGCTTTATGTTTATGCGTTGCAATGAGGAGGCTTCGGCCGTGGGATTCCTTTCCAAAGCTCTGAGGATGGCGATCGGGGTGACTGCCCTGTCGGCTGGTCTGTTCGGGGCAAGCCTGGCGATGGCGCAGTCGGCGCCGCAAATTGCCGGCAAGATCGAGTGGGGCATCTGGGTCGATGACGATGGTTGCATGCACTGGTGGGCCGATGGCGGTCTCGAAGGTTACATGCTGGACCGGGTTCACCCCGATACCGGCAAGCCGGTCTGTCTGAAAAGGAACACGTGTCTGGTGGAAAATACCGACGCGCTGTTTGCCACTGACAGCGCGCAACTGACCGTTGACGGCCGTCGTCGCCTGACCGCGTTCTTTAGCAAGGCCGGGGCGTTTGGTTATGCGATTTATGGCCACACCGACAGCCGCGCGTCGGACGAATACAACATGAAGCTGTCCGATCGCCGGGCCAAGGCGGTGGGCGATGTCGCCCGCTCTACCGGGGGTGTGGTGGAACGTCAGATCGGCTTTGGCGAACGTCAGCCAGTCGCATCGAACGCAACAGCAGCAGGCATGAAGCAGAACCGCCGCGTCGAAGTGGTGTGCTACACATGGTGATCCAGATGAACAAGTTTGCAACACTGCCGGGCTTGGTCGTCCTGTCGTTCGCGCTGGCGGGCTGCGCGGGTCTGGAACCGTCTTCGCCGGGGCCGAACCGGCTGATCGCGACCAACCACGACACCGGCATTCACCCCGGTCCGCTGCTGGATGGGCACGCGGCGATCGCCTATGATCCCGATGGCTGCCAGGGCTGGATCATGGATGATGGTGCCGAAGGTTATTCTGGCCGTCGATTTGACCCGAAAACCGGTCTGCCGGTCTGCAACAACCTGTACCCGCCCGGCACGGTGCTGGGCGACTATCAGGCGCAGGCCCCGGGCTTTACGGATTGGACGCCGATCCGCTAGAGTGAGGAAAGCTGAACTTGCGGTTTTCCTTAATTTTCACGCGACCGCCAAGATGCGACACAAGGTAGTTCACGGTCCCCTTTCAGACGTGGAACTATTTGCCGAGGGCCGCAGTTAACGCTGCGGCTCTTTGCGTTTTGAGTGCCACTTTTGTCACCACATCGTCATGACATCACGCAACTGTGGAAACTGGATCAATTCCGCGCTTGCCAGAATGCCGGATGCGGCCCACAATTTGCGTATGGACTAAACTTTTCGACTGCATCTTGACCCCTGCACTCTGAAGGAGACCCCATTGGGTATCAGCGCGCTGACCTCCCCGACCCGTCCCGAAGACATTGTGGAAACCGCACTCGAATTTCCCGATAATCGGTTATTGATTGATCTGTGCGGCGAATTTGACCGCAACCTGGCGCAGCTGGAACATCAGCTTGGAGTTCACGTCCTGCGACGAGGCAACCGTTTGGCCGTGATCGGCGACAAAGCGGCGCGTGAGCAGGCAGCGGCGGTGCTGCGCGGAATGTATGCGCGGCTGGAGACCGGCCGTGGCGTGTCGGCGGGCGATATTGACGGAGCAATCCGATTGGGACGGCCAATGGCAAGCGATGCGACGCGCGATTCGACCCGGGCCGAGGGCCAGCAGATCGAGATGTTTCACAGCGGCAGCCAGCTTCGCACCCGAAAGCATGGGGTTGAGCCGCGGACAGAGGCGCAGAAAGCCTACGTCGCCAACCTGTTCGCGCATGAACTCGGCTTTGGCATCGGGCCTGCCGGAACCGGCAAGACCTATCTGGCGGTCGCGGTGGGGGTGACGATGTTCATCTCTGGCGCGGTGGAAAAGATCATCCTGTCGCGGCCTGCGGTTGAAGCGGGCGAGCGGCTGGGCTTTCTGCCCGGCGACCTGAAGGAAAAAGTCGATCCGTATATGCAACCACTGTACGATGCGCTGAATGATTTTCTGCCGGCCAAACAGGTGCAAAAGCTGCTAGAGGAAAAGCGGATCGAGATTGCGCCGCTGGCCTTCATGCGCGGGCGGACTTTGTCGAATGCGTTCGTCGTGTTGGACGAGGCGCAGAACGCCACGCCGATGCAAATGAAGATGTTTCTGACCCGTCTGGGCGAGGGCAGCCGCATGGTGATCACCGGCGACCGCACCCAAGTCGACCTGCCGCGCGGTACCAATTCGGGGCTGGCGGAAGCAGAGCGCATCCTGAAAGGCGTAAAGGGCGCGTCGTTCAACTATTTCACCTCGAAAGATGTGGTGCGGCACCCGCTGGTCGGCCGGATCATCGAAGCTTACGAGGCGGACGAG
>JBDSXE010000131.1:0-5210 GCA_039926325.1 Paracoccaceae bacterium
CAACGGTCCGGTAAGGTTCCAAACAAAAGCCACCCCAGCACAATTGCCCATAAAAGCGACGTGTAGCGGAACGGTGCGACGATACTGATCTCACCCACGCGCATCACTTTGATCGCGCAAATGTAACCAGCGATAAGGCAGGTTGCGGCCCCGGAAATCTCCAGCGCCGCCTTTAGCCCCATCGAATGCCAGCCTTCCACCGCCAGCCCGATCAGCCCCATCAGAAACACCGAAAGCGACGCCCATATCGCCCCGGTCGTTGACGGCAAGGCCCGCGAAAACTGCCGTGTTGCAAGGTCGCGCAGCACGACAAACGCGACAGAGCCAAGGCCCATCACAGACCAGATATCGAAATCAGCGGCGCCAGGCCGGATGATGATCACCACCCCGACAAAGCCGACAAGTATCGCCGCCATGCGCCGCCAGCCGATCGGCGCGCGCATCAGCAGAGCCGCCGCAAGCGTGACCGCCAAAGGCAGCGATTGCAGGATCGCGGACAAGTTGGCCAGGGGCATGTGCGTCAGGGCGACCAGAAACAGCAGCGTCGCGCCGATCTCTCCCACCGTCCGCCACGCGAGATACACCTTGTCACGACCTGCTGGCCACAGGTTCAGCCTGCCAGTCTGATGCAGCGCGATCAGCATCAGACCAACGGACGCCCCGACACCGCGTAGGGTGATGGCCTGAAACAGTGGCATCCCGTCGTGAGTGACAGCTTTGACCAGCGTGTCGTTCAGCGTGAATGCCAGCATCGACGCGCACATCAGCATGACGCCGCGCAGATTGTCCGAAATTGCCATTCACTTCGCCCCTCAGCCCAAGAAAAAGCCCCCTGCCGCAAAGCAGGGGGCCTTTCATGTTTGTGCCTTGACGATTACTCGCCGCGGCTTTCGACCGTGTCCACCAGGCCGGAGTCCACCATCGCGGTGTCCTCGTCTTCGATGTCCATCACCATCATCGGCGCAGCCAGTGCGGCAGCGGTTTCGGCGTCGCTCTTGCGAGCCTCGATCACGGTTTGGTCGCGGTCGGCCGCGATCTTCTTGACGCGGCTTGTGGCCCCGCCCGTACCGGCCGGGATCAAGCGCCCGACGATGACGTTTTCCTTCAACCCGACCAGTTTGTCGCGCTTGCCCTGCACCGAAGCCTCGGTCAGCACCCGCGTGGTTTCCTGGAACGATGCCGCAGAGATGAAGCTGCGGGTTTGCAACGACGCCTTGGTGATGCCCAACAAGATCGGCTCGGCAGTCGCCGGACGCAGGCCATGCGACAGCGCCTTGTCGTTGTTTTCGTCCAGTTCGGTCTTGTCGACGGTTTCGCCTTTGAGCAGCGTCGTATCGCCCGAGTCCAGAATCTCGAACTTTTGCAGCATCTGACGCACGATGACTTCGATGTGCTTGTCGTTGATCTTCACGCCTTGCAGACGATAGACGTCCTGCACTTCGTCGATCATATAGTTCGCAAGCGCCTCGATACCCAGGATCCGCAAGATGTCGTGCGGGGCCGGGTTACCGTCCATGATGTAGTCGCCCTTCTGCACGAAGTCGCCTTCCTGCACCGGGATATGCTTGCCCTTCGGCACCATATATTCGACCGCCGTCAGCGTCTCATCGACCGGTTCAACGGTGATGCGGCGCTTGTTCTTGTAGTCCTTGCCGAACCGCACATAGCCATCGGTTTCGGCAATGATCGCGTGATCTTTCGGACGACGGGCTTCGAACAATTCGGCCACGCGGGGCAGACCCCCGGTGATGTCCTTGGTCTTGGCACCTTCGCGCGGAATACGCGCCACCACGTCGCCGGGGCGGATGGTCTGGCCATCTTCCACCGACAGAATGGCGTCAACCGACATTCCGTAGGAAATCGGCGCACCCGTTTCACCCCGGACCGGATCACCGGTTTCGGGATTCATGATGATGATTTCCGGCTTCAGGTCGTTGCCCTTCGGCGCAGAACGCCAGTCGGACACGATCTTTTGCGTCATGCCAGTTGCTTCGTCGGTATCTTCACGCACCGAGATGCCCGAGACGAGGTCGACAAACCGCGCCACACCGGCCTTTTCGGCGATGATCGGCAGTGTGTAGGGATCCCATTCGAACAGCTTGGTGCCGCGCTTGACCTGCATGCCGTCCTTGGAGTGAACCTTCGCCCCATACGACAGCTTGTGGATCGCACGGTCCTGACCAGCATCATCGACAATCGCGATCTGCATGTTACGGCCAACGACAATCTGCTCACCCAAAGCGTTGGACAAGAGGTTGGCATTGCGGAACTCGATCCGGCCTTCCTGGCTGGCTTCAAGGAAGGACTGCTGCCCACCCTGCGCGATGCCGCCGATGTGGAAGGTCCGCATCGTCAGCTGCGTGCCGGGTTCGCCGATGGACTGCGCGGCGATGATGCCGACAGCTTCGCCTTGGTTGACCAGCGTACCGCGTGCAAGGTCACGACCATAGCACATGGCGCAAACGCCTTCTTCGGCCTCACAGGTCAGCGGGCTGCGGATACGGGCGGACGCAACACCAGCCTGATTGATCAGGTCGGCGCGACGTTCGTCGATCAGTTCGCCCTGCGCCACGATAATGTCCGTGGTGCCCGGAACGCAGATGTCGTCCGCAGCAACCCGGCCCAGCACGCGCTCTGCCAAGGACTGCACAACTTCACCGTCGTTCACGGCCACATCGGCTGTGATCGCTTTGTCAGTGCCGCAATCATGGCTGCGAACGATGCAATCCTGAGCCACGTCCACCAGACGCCGCGTCAGATAACCAGAGTTCGCAGTTTTCAGCGCGGTATCCGCCAGACCCTTCCGGGCGCCGTGGGTCGAGTTGAAGTATTCAAGAACGGTCAGACCTTCCTTGAAGTTAGAGATGATCGGCGTTTCGATGATCTCGCCCGACGGCTTGGCCATCAGACCGCGCATCCCGCCCAACTGCTTCATCTGAGCAGGCGAACCACGCGCACCGGAGTGCGACATCATATAGACCGAGTTCGGTTCCTTTTCAGCACCCGCATCGTCATAGCGAACGGCTGAAATCTCTTTCATCATCTCGGCCGCGACGTTGTCCGAACATTTGGACCAGGCATCGACAACCTTGTTGTACTTTTCGCCCTGGGTGATCAGGCCGTCCATGTACTGCTGTTCGAACTCTTTCACATGGTCGCGCGTCTCGTTGACGATCGGCCACTTGGTATCGGGGATCAGCATGTCGTCCTTGCCGAACGAAATGCCCGCCTTGAACGCCTCACGGAAGCCCAGACCCATGATCTGGTCACAGAAAATCACCGACTCTTTCTGACCGCAATAACGGTAGACCGTGTCGATGACGGTCTGCACATCCTTCTTCCGCAGCAGCCGATTGACGAGGTCAAACGGTGCTTTGGCGTTCAGCGGCAGCAGGTTACCCAAACGCAGACGACCGGGAGTGGTATCGAACCGCTTCCAGACAATGTTGCCCTCTTCGTCAACCTGACGGATGCGGGCCTTGATCGCGGCGTGCAGGTGAACAACGCCAGCAGCCAGCGCATGTTCAACCTCGTCCACTTCGGTAAAGGCCATGCCTTCGCCCGTCATGCCCTTACGCTGCATGGTGGTGTAGTACAGGCCCAACACCATATCCTGCGACGGCACAATTATCGGCGCGCCGTTGGCGGGCGACAGAACGTTGTTTGTCGACATCATCAGAACGCGGGCTTCAAGCTGCGCTTCCAGTGAAAGCGGCACGTGAACCGCCATCTGGTCGCCGTCAAAGTCAGCGTTAAAGGCCGAACAGACCAGCGGGTGCAGCTGAATAGCCTTACCTTCGATCAGGATCGGTTCAAACGCCTGAATCCCCAAACGGTGCAGCGTCGGCGCACGGTTCAAGAGAACCGGGTGTTCGCGGATCACTTCATCCAGGATATCCCAAACTTCGGGACGTTCCTTTTCCACCAGCTTTTTGGCCTGCTTGACGGTGCTGGACAGCCCCTTTGCTTCCAACCGCGAGTAGATGAACGGCTTGAACAGTTCGAGCGCCATTTTCTTCGGCAAGCCGCACTGGTGCAGTTTGAGTTCCGGACCGGTCACAATGACCGAACGACCGGAGAAGTCGACGCGCTTGCCCAAAAGGTTCTGACGGAAGCGCCCTTGCTTGCCCTTCAGCATATCGGACAGCGACTTCAACGGGCGCTTGTTGGTGCCCGTGATGACGCGACCACGACGGCCGTTGTCGAACAGCGCGTCAACCGCCTCTTGCAGCATCCGCTTTTCGTTCCGCACAATGATGTCGGGCGCGCGGAGTTCGATCAGCCGCTTCAGACGGTTGTTGCGGTTGATCACGCGGCGGTACAGGTCGTTCAGATCGGACGTAGCAAAACGGCCGCCGTCCAACGGGACCAGCGGGCGCAGTTCCGGCGGAATGACCGGCAGAACCGTCAGAACCATCCACTCCGGCCGGTTGCCCGACTCGAGGAACGACTCAACGATCTTCAAACGCTTGATGATCTTTTTCGGCTTCAGCTCGCCAGTGGCCTCTTTCAGGTCCGCCCGCAGCTGTTCTGCCGTCGTGTCCAGATCAATCGCCACCAGCATTTCGCGGATCGCTTCCGCGCCAATGTTGGCAGTGAACGCGTCGGCACCATACTGGTCCTGCGCGTCAAGGAATTCTTCCTCTGTCATCAACTGGCCATAGGTCAGGTCGGTCAGACCCGGCTCGATCACCACATAGTTTTCAAAGTACAGAATGCGTTCCAGATCGCGCAGCGTCATGTCCAACATCAGGCCGATGCGGCTGGGCAGCGATTTCAGGAACCAGATGTGGGCTACCGGCGCGGCCAATTCGATGTGGCCCATCCGTTCGCGCCGCACCTTTTGCAGCGTGACTTCAACGCCGCACTTTTCGCATACGACGCCGCGATATTTCATGCGCTTGTATTTGCCGCACAGGCATTCGTAATCCTTGATCGGGCCAAAGATCCGCGCGCAGAACAGGCCGTCACGTTCCGGTTTGAACGTGCGGTAGTTGATGGTTTCCGGCTTTTTGATCTCGCCGAACGACCACGACAGAATCCGCTCTGGCGAGGCCAGAGAGATCTTGATCTCGTCGAAGGTCTTGACGGGGGCAACCGGGTTGAACGGGTTGGTCGAAAGTTCCTGGTTCATCTTCAATCCTATGAATTGTGGGCGGCGGGGGAGGCGACGAAACGGCGATTTTTCTGCGAAAAATCAGATTTTTCGC
>JBDSXE010000132.1:0-2566 GCA_039926325.1 Paracoccaceae bacterium
TGTTGCCCGTGCTCAGCGGCGCCCGTAGAGGAAGCGGATCGCGTCCGGGAACTCGGCGCGCCAGGCGCGCTCGTTGTGCTCCGCGCCGGGAATTACGTGTACATGCAGGTCGAGCGTGCGCGGCGGCAGGGCGCGCAGCGCCTTCTCCATGCGCAGCACGTCCGGGACGGACTCGTCGCCTTCCTTCCCGCCGATCGACATCCAGATCCGCGTCCCCTTGCGCAGCTTGCCGGGCGTGACGGTTGCATAGGCCTGGTCACTGAACCAGAACGAGGGAGAGATCACGCCACCCTTCGAGAACACCTCCGGGTACTTGAACATTGCGTAATGCGAGGTCAGGCCGCCGAGCGAGCTGCCCATGATTCCGGTGTCCTTGCGCCCGGGCCGGGTGCGGAAGTGCGAGTCGATCCAGGGCTTGACCGTATGCACGACGAAGTCCATGTATTGCGCGCCTTCCGCCGCGCCGTACTTGGGGTTGGGCCAGGGCGCGAGCTCGTGGATGCGCCGGTCGTTGCCGTGGTCGATGCCGACCACGATCAGCTCGATGTCGTCGGATTTCGCCAGCGCGTCCATCGCTTCGTCCACGCCCCATTCGCCGACGTAGGAGGTGGCGTCGTCGAACAGGTTCTGGCCGTCGTGCATGTACAGCACGCGGTAGCGCTTGCGGCTGCTGGCGTAACCGGGCGGCAGGTAGACGCGGATGGTGCGCGTGCGATCCAGGCCGGGCATGGCCAGTGGCGTCGGCAGCACCTGCACGCCGGGGCCGGCGGTGTGCGCGCGTGGTTCGTCGGCGCATGCGCTTGCCGCGACGATGGACAGGGCGAGGGCAAGCAATACACGGGTAAGGATCATGCGGAAACTCCTTGGGTGGTCGGCACCTAGCCGGTCTGTTCGGGCCGACGGGGGCTTGTCTTTTCGGTCGCGGGCAATGTGACAGAACCGGCCCCGTTCATGGATGTGACGGAACCGGCCCCGTTCAGGGTGCGGCGCTGGTGGTTGACGCGGCGGCGGGTGGCGCGGGCGACGCCGGTCCAGCCGAGGCCGAACCAGCGCCACACCATCAGCAGGCCGCGCACCCATTCGTCGGCGGCGTAGGCGATCCAGACGCCGACCAGGCCCAAGCCAAAGTACCGGCCAAGCAGCCAGGAGCCGCCGGCCATCACGATCAACATGGAGAAGGCGCCGACCATCACCGGGAAGCGCGCGTCGCCGGTCGCGCGCAGCGCGTTCACCAGTACCACGTTGCAGGTTCGGCCCGGTTCGAGGGCGACGGTGATCCAGAGCAGGGTGGTGGCGCTGGCGATGATCGCCGGGTCGTGGGTGAACAGGCGCAGGGTCCACGGCGCGGTTGCCGCGGCCGTCACCGCGATACAGAATGACACGCCCCAACCGATGTACAGGCTGCGTCGCACCATGCGATTGGCCTGGTGCAGTTGCCCGGCACCGACCAGGTGGCCGACCAGGATTTCGCCGGCAAAGGCGATCGAAACGGTGAACAGCACGATCACCGTCATCAGCTGCGACGCGTAGGTGTGCGTGGCCAGTGATTCGGTGCCCATGCCGGCGACGATGGTGAGCGAGGCGAGCATCGCCAGTCGATAGGCGATCGCCTCGGCCGCGCCTGGCAGGCCGATATGCACCGCCGGCCCGAGCACGCCGCGATGCAGTCGCCACCAATCGTGTGCGAGGGGAACCAGACTCAGCCGCCGTTTCCATAGCCACAGATGCGCCGACACACCGACCAGGCGACTGATCGCCATCGCCACTGCGAAGCCGGGTAGGCCCAGGCCAGGCCAACTGCCGACGCCTCGCATCAGCGGCAAGCAGAACAGCAGGTGTACGGAATGCATGGCCAGGATGTTGAACATCGCGTCGCGGGTTCGCAGGTGGGCGCGCATCACCGCCGACATGCTGGCGTTGTAGGCGTCCAGCAGCAGGGCGAAGGCGAGCACCTGCAGGTAGGGCTGGCCAAGCGCCCGCACCGGGCCGGGGGCATGGAGCAGGGACAGCAGCGGACCCGCGCCGCTGAACACCACGATCGCGGCCAGGATGCCGAGCCAGGTGCTGGCGCCGAGCGAGGCACGTGCGAGCCGGTCAGCGCCATCCCGGTGCCCGGCACCCAGATTCTGGGTGATCACCACGCTCACGCCCATGCTGACGATGCGGAACAGCAGGAAGAACGCACCCAGCACATTGTTCGACATCGCGAACGCCGCGGAGGCGACATCGGATTCACGCGAGGCCAGCCACAGGCCCAGCAGGCCGACGCCGAAGCCGAGCACCAGCTCGGCCATCAATGGCCAGGCGACGGCGACCAGGCGGGGGCGGGGCGGTGCCTGCATCAACCCGGGCTCAGTCGAAGGGATAGTGCACGCCGAGCCGCGCGCGGATCGCGTCCATCCAGCCGGCGACGGCCACAGTCTCGTCCAGTGGCATGACCGGGCTTTCAAACAGGCCGGCGCGGATGCAACGCATCGACTCGGCGATCTCGCCCTCGAAGACCAGCGTCGCCGCCACGTGCTGGTCGACGCCGGTCGGCGCGAGCGTGCCATTCGCTTCGATCTGC
>JBDSXE010000133.1:0-4852 GCA_039926325.1 Paracoccaceae bacterium
CAGCCAGCCTTCCAACCGCGAGCGGATGTCTTCGGCGATCGCAGCATCGTCGATTTCTTCGATGGATTGGGCAAGGAATGCCAGAACAAGCAGGGCCTGCGCCTGTGCGGCAGGAACGCCGCGCGACCGCAGATAGAACAACGCCGTCTCGTCAATCGCGCCAGAGGTTGAACCGTGGCTGCACTTCACATCGTCGGCGTAAATCTCCAGCTCTGGTTTGGCCAGAAACTGACTGTCACCATCCAGCAGCAGCGCCTGACTGATCTGGTAGCCATCGGTCTTTTGCGCGCCTCGTTTCACCAAGATCTTGCCTTGAAACACCCCCACAGCGCCATTTTTCAGGACTTTCTTGAACACCTGCCGGCTTTCGCAACGCAGCGCATCGTGCGTGACGAACACCGTGTCGTCGTGATGGAAATTGCCGTCGCCCACCGCGGCCCCCGCGACATGGGCCACAGCATCATCGCCCTTGATGTCGATCACGACCTCATTGCGGGTCAAAATGCCGTTTGCCGTCAGGGTAAAGCTTTTGAACCGGGCCTTTGCAGCCAGACGCGCGAAAATGTGGGTTACGGCACGCCGATCATGGTCGCGACCCTGCGCGCGGACATGATTGAACCGCGCCCCATCTGCCAGATCAACCTCCAACACCATGTTCAGGCGGGCGGCGGCGGGACCATCCTCCAGCAGCGTCAGCTCTGCGCCGGCGTCGATCCTGATGCAGTGATGCAGGATAGCATCGGAAGTCGCTGATTTATGTAGGTAAATCAGCGAAACCGCCTTTGCGGCCTTTGCGGTCACATGGATCAGAAAACCATCGGTGGCGTAGGCGGAGTTCAAAGTGGCCAACGGTCGCGCAACTGGCACCTGACCCGCACGCTCCAGCACGCCATACAGTCCTTCGGCCCAATGACCCGGCCCAACGTCGGCAAGTCTTTCAATCGTTACGCCAGCCAACTCGGCGGCATCGGACGCGGCGGCATCGAAAACACCGTCCACAAACACCAGTTTCAGGCGGTCAATCGCGCCAAACATCGGCGGCTCGTCGCTGGCATCGAACACCGCAGCCTCAGGCGCCGCACGGCTGTTCAGCGTCGTTCCATCGGTATAGCGCCAGTATTCATCCCGCCTGCCCGGCAGACCCATCTGCGACAGCCGTGCCGATGCATCCGCCCGCGCGGCATCAAATCCGCCCGGCAGATCCATGCCGGCAAGACGCGCCGCCAGTTGATCCTGCTTGGTTTGCAGCAACCCCATTTACTGCGCCTCCGACAACAGGTCGGCGTAGCCGTTATGTTCGACTTCCAACGCCAATTCAGGCCCACCGGTCTTGATGATCCGACCCGCCGCCATGATATGCACGACATCAGGAGCAATGTGGTCCAGCAGGCGTTGATAATGGGTGATGACCAGAAACGAACGGCCCGCATCGCGCAGCGCATTCACGCCCTCGGCCACCAGCTTCATCGCGTCGACGTCCAGACCTGAATCGGTTTCGTCCAAGATGCACATCCGGGGTTCCAGAACGGCCATCTGCAGGATTTCGTTGCGCTTTTTCTCGCCACCGGAAAAGCCGACGTTGACCGGCCGCTTCAGCATGTCTGCGTCGATCTGCAAACGTTTGGCCTTTTCCCGCACCAACCGCAGGAAATCGCCCGCCGAAACCTCTGGCTCGCCACGGGCCTTGCGCTGCGCGTTCAATGCCGTCCGCAGGAAAGTCATATTGCCGACACCGGGGATTTCCACCGGATACTGGAACGCCAGAAACAGCCCTGCCGCTGCCCGCACCTCTGGCTCCATCGCCAGAATGTCGGCACCATCCAAAGTCGCTGTGCCGTCCGTCACCTGATAGCCGCCACGACCGGACAAAACATAGCTGAGCGTTGACTTGCCCGACCCGTTCGGCCCCATGATTGCGTGGACTTCGCCAGCGCCGATCTTCAGGTCCACGCCGCGCAGGATCACTTTGTCTTCGGATTCAAGTTTGACGTGCAGGTTGTTGATTTCAAGCATTTTCATGTCCTTTTGGCCGGGCCTGATCACAGGTCCGGTCCGGCATATGACGGCGCTTGCAGCACCGCCGGGTTTTGGGGATGGGCGCAGATTACAGCGGTATGCTGATGCCACGCCACAGAAGGGAATACGGTTGGGTATGTGCTATCAGCTGATCCACCCAGGGTTTCGATGTCATCGCTTCGAACGCTGAGGGGAATTGGTGCACAAGGTTGTGGAACAGCAACACCCCGCAGGTCAAGCCGACGGTTTTCCACAGCAGATGCGAACGCCACCGCATCCCACATGCACTTCCAAGCACGGTCGCGATCACAAAGCTGATCACAAACTGCACCATCATCTCGTGGTCTGGATTGGCCTGCGGATCGGGCAAGCCCAGAACGATAAAGCCGCCGATTTTGCCCGCTGCAACTGAAAAAGCGCCCATAGTCGCCGCATAAGCCGCCTCGAACAAAACGCCAATCTTCAGAAACAGCCGCGCAGCCGAGGATTGCTTTACCCTCCGCACCTTTAGCGGCACTTGGTAAACCTCGTCCGTGCCCACGAACAACAGCTGTGTGGATGCCGCAGCGCCAGACTGGATCCGCGCGATCCGTGCGGCGAATTCCGAATGACCCTGCGAAATCGCGTTCATGCGACACTGTCCCCACTTTCCGGCCTAGACCGCTAAAGACATGGGAAGGATGGCTGAAATAGGGTGAAACTGGTGCGATATCGTGCAAGATCAGCGTCCCGTCAGCCCACAGAGCCTTCAAGAGAGATCGCAACCAGCGCCTGCGCCTCAATCGCGAACTCCATCGGCAGGGCTTGCAAAACGTCTTTGCAGAACCCGTTCACGACCAGCGCCACCGCTTCTTCGGCGTCCATGCCACGAGAGCGGCAATAGAACAGTTGATCCTCGTCAACTTTCGACGTGGTAGCCTCATGCTCGACACGAGAGGAGTTATTCTTGACCTCGATATACGGCACGGTATGCGCCCCGCATTTGTCACCGATCAACAGACTGTCGCACTGGGTAAAGTTGCGCGAATTGGTCGCCTTGGGGTGCATCGACACCAGCCCGCGATAGGTGTTCTGCGCGCGGCCCGCCGAGATGCCCTTGGAAACAATGCGGGATTTGGTGTTTTTGCCCAGATGGATCATCTTGGTGCCCGTGTCGGCTTGCTGTGCGTTGTTGGCGATGGCGATGGAATAGAACTCGCCCTGACTATCGTCGCCGCGCAGGATGCACGACGGGTATTTCCAGGTGATGGCCGACCCGGTTTCCACCTGAGTCCACATGACCTTTGCGCGGTCGCCCCGGCAATCGGCGCGCTTGGTGACAAAGTTATAGATGCCGCCCTTGCCGTTCTCATCGCCGGGATACCAGTTCTGCACGGTCGAATACTTGACCTCGGCATCCTCCATGATGACGATCTCAACAACTGCGGCGTGCAGTTGGTGAGTGTCACGTTTGGGCGCCGTGCAACCCTCAAGATAGCTGACGTAGGAACCATTGTCGGCAATGATCAGGGTGCGTTCAAACTGTCCGGTATTTTCGGCGTTGATGCGGAAATAGGTCGACAGCTCCATCGGGCAACGGGTGCCAGGCGGGATGTAGACGAACGAGCCGTCGGAATAGACGGCGCTGTTCAGCGTGGCGAAAAAGTTGTCGGACTGCGGCACAACCGAACCCAGATACTTTCGCACCAGTTCAGGATGTTCCCGCACCGCTTCCGATATCGAACAAAAGATCACGCCCGCCTTGGCGAGTTCCGCCTTGAACGTCGTACCAACCGACACGCTGTCAAAGACCGCATCCACCGCCACGCGCCGCTCGCCGACCGGAGCTTCAACACCTGCCAGCAGGGCCTGCTCTTTTAGCGGAATCCCAAGTTTTGCATAGGTCGCCAGCAGCTTCGGATCAACTTCATCCAGGCTTTTCGGCTTGCCCGCCATGCTGCGCGGTGTGGCGTAGTAGTATTGGTCCTGATAGTCGATTTCCGGATAGTGGACCATCGCCCACTTCGGCTCTTCCATCTTCAGCCAACGGCGATACGCGGTCAGACGCCACTCCAGCAGCCATTCCGGCTCGCCGTTCTTTTCGGAAATCAGGCGCACAATATCTTCGGACAGCCCCTTGGGCGCGTAGTCCGTCTCGATCTCGGTCGACCAACCATATTTGTAGGTGCCTGACATGGCATTCACGGTGTCGATGGTTTCCCGGTCAACGCCTTCGCGCACATCTGTTTCCATTACATTCATGGCAGTCGTCCTTATTTCCCAAGGTCTTGCAAGCTGACCTTCAAGCAACCCGCGCGCGGATGCGTTTGTATTCCCGGCCCCACGCCTCGGCGAAGCGTAGCACTTCATCTTCCGTCGTCGTTGGCCCAAGCGAGATGCGGATGGCCTGCCCCGCGCTCGCCTCGTCAAACCCCATCGCCCGCAACACGCGGCTTGGCCGTACCTTGCCGCTTGAACAGGCGGATCCTGCGGAAATGGCAAACCCGGCCAGATCCATCGCCATCACCTGAGTCTCGCCCTTCCAGCCGGGCGCAATGACACAAAGCGTATTCGGCAAGCGACGCGCCGTATACCCAACTGAAATAGTATTAAATGCAAAGCCCGACAATGCCTGATTTAGAGTATTTCTAAGTTCCCCAACGCGTTCCCACACTCCATCGGCCAAATCCCGCGCCGCAGCCTCTGCCGCAGCCCCGAATCCGGCAATGCCGATCAGGTTTTCCGTGCCGGCTCGCCGCCCCATTTCCTGCCCACCGCCAAGCGCCAGCGCAGTGATGTCCACGCCGTCGCGGGCGATAAGTGCGCCAACGCCCTTTGGCCCGCCAAATTTATGAGC
>JBDSXE010000134.1:0-4769 GCA_039926325.1 Paracoccaceae bacterium
TCT
The DNA here is from genome assembly GCA_039926325.1 of Paracoccaceae bacterium. GTDB lineage: Bacteria > Pseudomonadota > Alphaproteobacteria > Rhodobacterales > Rhodobacteraceae > Stagnihabitans. The sequence goes on from JBDSXE010000134.1 coordinate 4, forward strand.
GGCCGCCACACGAGGCTAGTACTGCCGCAGTGCAGATTGCAAATCTGTAATCGCGCGTTCCGGCGGAACAAGACCTATTCCGTTTGTCGAGTGTCGTTCCATCGATCTGCCGACCAACAGCGCCGAAGGTTTGGTTCAGGCAATGATCGGCGCTGACGACGCGTTGATCATCGACCGGATGCTGCCGGGACTGGATGGTGTCAGTCCGGTGAAAATCTTGCCCGCCGCACGCTTTCAGCAATTGGCGCCAGTCCCTTAATGAAAATCGCGCGAGCTTGGGATGATGCGGGCGTTGCGGGGGTGGCCTGATTGATGCCCGCGTATGGGTCGCTTGACCTCATCTGTGGGGCATAGGTCGTGCTGAAAATGCGCGCCCGACAGGCGTCCCAAGGCATCGGATCTGTCATAAAGCGCCTCTGCCACAAGGTGGATCACGCCGGAAGCCGCGTCGGACTGGATGCGGCCATGCACCTCCAGCAGCCGCGAGGTCATCACGGTCTTGCGGAAGGTGGCCATGATTGCGGGCCAGACGACCAGATTGGCGACGCCGGTTTCATCTTCGAGCGTGATGAAGCACACCCCTTTGGCGCTGCCGGGCCGTTGGCGGACCAGAACCAGACCGGCAAGGCGCAGACGCTGGCCGTTGCGAAGTGCCGCAAGATCGGCGGCGGGCTTGTAGCCCTGTCGTCGCATGCTGGCGCGCAAAAAGGCCATTGGATGCGCCTTTAGCGACAACCGCAGGGTTTGATAATCGGCCACCACATGTTCGCACAGCGGCATGGCGGGCAGTTGCATCACAGGCTCGATCCCTTCGTCGCGGTGGGTTTTGAAAAGCGGCAGATCGGGCGTGTCTTTCAGCGCCTGCGCCTGCCAAAGGGCTGCGCGGCGGTCCAGCCCGATCGAGCGGAAGGCGTCGGCGGCGGCAAGGGCGCGCATCGTGCTGGTGTTCAGATGCGCGCGCGTTGCCAGATCGGCCAGATCGGCAAAAGGCATGTCGCGGGCGGCCATCAAATGCCGTACGGCGTCTTTTGCTATTCCCTCGATTTGCCGCAGTCCCAGCCGTAGCGCCCAATCCGTGCCAGACGGTTCCAGAAGATTGTCCCATTCGCTGAAATTCACATCCGGCGGGCGCACCTCGACCTGGTGTTCGCGGGCGTCACGGACGATCTGGGCGGGGGCATAAAAGCCCATCGGTTGCGAATTCAGCAGGGCCGCCGCGAAGGCCGCCGGGTAATGACATTTCAACCAGCTTGACACGTAGACCAGCAGCGCAAAGCTGGCGGCGTGGCTTTCGGGAAAGCCATATTCGCCGAAGCCCTTGATCTGGTTGAAGCAACGCTGCGAAAACTCTGGATCGTAACCGCGCCCAACCATGCGGCTAACCATCTTTTCCTCCAGCTGGCCAATGGTTCCACGTGACCGGAAAGTGGCCATTGCACGGCGCAGCTCATTCGCCTCGACAGACGAAAACTGCGCGGCTTCCATCGCGATCTTCATCGCCTGTTCCTGAAAGATCGGCACACCTAGGGTGCGTTGCAGGATGATTTTCAGCTCGTTCGGATCGTGTGGCGGGCCGGGCGAGGGGTATTCCTCTGCCTCTTGCTTGTTGCGGCGGCGCAGGTAGGGATGCACCATGTCGCCTTGGATCGGGCCGGGGCGGACGATGGCGACCTCGATCACCAGATCATAGAAACGGCGGGGTTTCAGACGCGGCAGCATGTTCATCTGCGCCCGACTTTCGACCTGAAACACACCCAGAGAGTCGCCCTTGCACAGCATGTCATAGACGGCTTCGTCATCTTGCGGGATCGAGGCGAGGGTTCGCTCGACCCCGTAATGATCGCGCAAAAGCGTGAAGCATTTCCGGATGCAGGTCAGCATTCCCAAGGCCAGCACATCGACCTTGAGGATATTGAGTTCGTCGATATCGTCCTTGTCCCACTCGATAAAGCTGCGTTCGGGCATGGCACCGTTGCCGATGGGCACGGTTTCGGTCAGCGCCCCTTCGGTCAAGATAAAGCCGCCCACATGCTGCGACAGGTGGCGCGGCATGCCGATCATCTGTTCAGCCAGCTTGATCGTGCGTGACAGAAGCGGATCGGACAGGTCCAGGCCAGCCTCGTCCACATTCTTCTGGCCCATCTCGCGTCCAAAGCTGCCCCAGACGGTATTGGCCAGCGTCGAGGTCACATCTTCGGACAGACCCATCGCCTTGCCGACCTCGCGGATGGCGCTGCGCGGGCGGTAATGGATGACGGTGGCGCACAGGCCTGCGCGATGGCGGCCGTATTTTTCATAGATATGCTGGATCACCTCTTCACGGCGTTCATGTTCGAAATCGACGTCGATGTCCGGAGGCTCGTCACGGTCAAGGCTGATGAAGCGTTCGAACAGCAGTTCCTGCTCTGCCGGATCAACCGAGGTGATGCCCAACACATAGCATACGGCAGAGTTTGCGGCTGAACCACGACCTTGGCAAAGGATGCCCTTGCCCCGGGCGAACCGGACGATTTCGTGGACGGTCAGGAAATACTGCGGAATTTTCTTCCGCGTGATCATGTCCAGCTCTTTCAGGATGGTCGCGCGCACCTTGTCGGTGACGCCACCCGGATAGCGCCATGCAACGCCAGCCCATGTCAGTTTTTCAAGCTGGCTTTGCGGCGTTTCGCCTGATGGCACGGTTTCATGCGGATAATGATACGCCAGATCACGGCGCAGATCGAAATCGCACGCATCAGCCACCTCGCGCGTGGCGCGGATTGCATGGGGCCATTCGGCAAACAGGCGTAGCATTGCGGCGGGTGATTTCAGGTGCCGTTCTGCATTGGGGTTCAGCAGAAAGCCCGCCTGGTTGATCGTGGTCTTTTCACGGATGCAGGTCATGATGTCATGCAGGGGGCGGCGGTCGGGGGCGTGATACTGAACATCGTTCGTGGCCAGAATGCCAAGGCCATGTGCGCGGGCCAGTCGGTCCAGCCGGTTGATCCGCGCACGGTCGTCGCCCCGGTAAAGGTAGCTGACGGCAATATGACGCAAGCCGGGCAGTTTGCGGACCAGAGCGGACAGGCGGTTGGGCAGGGTTTCGTGAGGCAGGACGATCAGCTGCACCCCCTCGGCATGGGCGGCAAGGTCGGCAAGCGTGATGTCGCACATGCCCTTGGCCTGCCACGCGCCGTCCGCATCTTGCATCTTGCCCTTGGACAGCAGCGTGCACAGCCTGCCATAGGCGGCACGGTCGCGCGGATATGCCAGGAATTCATCGCCAGAGATCAGACGTAAGCGGCAGCCGATGACCGGGCGCAAGCTGGCCTTTTTGGCCTGCGAATGGATACGAACCACCCCGGCCATTGTGTTCAGGTCAGCGATGCCCAGTGCATCATAGCCGTGGGCATGGGCAGTTTGCGCCAATTCTGCCGCATCAGAAGCGCCGCGCAAAAAGGAAAACGGGCTGGCGACGCCAAGTTCGACATAAGGCGCCCTGGGGTTTGGCGGAAAATCACCGATCAGGGTGCGTCGCGGTGGGATATTGTCCTTTTCCGGCATCAGGCAAATACCCCATGCAGAAACCAGCGCGGGTCGCCGCCGCGTCCGTCATCATGCAGCCCCTGACGGTACAGCCAGTAGCGCCTGCCTGCATCATCCTCGACCTTGAAATAATCGCGCAGGCGGGTGCCGGGTTTGTCTTGCCACCATTCGGGGGCGATGCGTTCCGGCCCCTGATACCGGGTCACGCGGTGGATTTGGCGGCGCCATACGAATTGCAACGGCGGTCCTTCGGGCACGGCGTACAGCACGCGGATTTCTTCGGCGGGGTCAAACAGGCGTTGCGGGCGACCTGTCAGAGGCGGGGGAATGGGCAGAGCTGCCACCAAAGGCAGGGCGCGGGTTTCGGCACGTTCGGGAATATGGCTTGCCCGGGGCACAAGGCGCGCGATCGCCTTTGGGCCAAAGCGGACCGTCAGGCGATCCACCAACTGGGATAATTCCAGCGTCTCGTCAGGCTCGCCCGAAAGGGTGTTCTGCACCATGCCAAACGCTTCGGTCACGGATGCCTGCAACGAGATCAGATCAAAGCCGAAACCGGGGTCGATCTGTTCCAGACGGTCGCGGAACAGAAAGGCAAGATGTGCGGCCTCTCGCGTGGCAGTGGCCAGCGCCACCTCGATCTGCCGGACCTCGCCATCAGTGCGATAGACGGCAAGGCGTAATCGCCGCGCCCCGTGGCCGGCCAGCGTCAGTTGTTCGCACAGCGCATTGCAAAGCCCCGGCAGGTGAACGCCGGGATCAAGGATAGGCTCGGCCAAGCGGGCGTTCGCGCGGAAAGTCGCGGGGATTTCGGCGGGGTTCAGTGGTTCGCCCACTTTTCCCATCGCCTGATCCCGGCGCAACAAGGGGTTGGCCTGCGGTTCGGCCTTTATGAACCGACGCGCCAGCGCCAGGCGCGGCACCGCCACCAGGTCACCAACCCGTTTCAACCCGAGGCGTTGCAGCAGCTGAATGGTCGCGTCATCCAGCCGCAGGGCGGCTACGGGCAGCGGCAACAGATCGTTCAGATCGTGACAGACCGCCCGCACCGGCCCGAAACGCGCCAGTGCCCAGGCGGCACCCCAGTTGGGCGCAATCGCAAGCCGGACCGAAAGCCCCAAAAGCGCCAGCCGCGTTTCCATCTCGACCAGCATATTGGCCTCGCCGCCCCAGAAATGATCTGAACCGGTGGTATCAAGGACCAGCCCCAGTCCGTCGGTGGCGATCCAGGGACACCAGCG
>JBDSXE010000135.1:0-4704 GCA_039926325.1 Paracoccaceae bacterium
GTCGGCGTCGGTCATGATAATGATTTTATCGTAGCGCAAATCTTCGACGTTGAAACGGGTGCCCATTGAGACGCCCAGAGCCTCACAAATATCGCGGATTTCGGAATTGTCATTGAGTTTATTGGATGCAGCACCCAAGACGTTCAGGATTTTGCCTTTTAACGGCAGCAAAGCTTGGGTTTCGCGATTGCGGGCAGCTTTGGCGGAACCACCTGCGCTGTCGCCTTCGACGATGAATAGTTCGGTGCCGTCGCGGTTTTTAGCGGAGCAATCGGTGAGTTTACCGGGCAGGCGCAGTTTCTTGGTGGCGGTCTTGCGCTGAGTTTCTTTTTCGGCGCGGCGTTTCAGGCGTTCTTCGGCGCGCAGGATCAGGAAATCGAGGATCGCGCCTGCAGATTTGGTGTCATTCGCCAGCCAGTTGTCGAAGTGGTCGCGCACCGCACCTTCGACATAGCGGGCGGCTTCTTCGGTCGCCAAGCGGTCCTTGGTCTGGCCGACGAACTGCGGCTCGCGGATGAAAACGGAGATGAGGGCGCATCCGCCGGTCAGCATGTCTTCGCGGGAAATCAGTTCGGCTTTGCGGTTTTTCACGCGGTCACCGTAGGCGCGGATGCCGCGCAGGATGGCATTCCAGAAGCCCGCCTCGTGCGTGCCGCCTTCGGGGGTGGGGACGGTATTGCAGTAGGATTGCAGGAAACCGTCGCGCGCGGGGGTCCAGTTGATTGCCCATTCGACAGAGCCGGGGACGTTGAATTTGTCCTGAAAGCCGACTTTGCCTGCGAAGGGGCGGTCGGCGTAGGTGCTTGTTTTATCAAGCTGATCCTTGAGGTAGTCAGCCAGGCCGCCAGGGAAGTGGAAGGTCGCCTCTAACGGGGTATCGCCATCGGGGACGGCGGTTTTCCAGCGGATCTCAACGCCCGAGAACAGGTACGCTTTGGAGCGGACCATGCGGAGGATGCGGGCGGGTTTCAGGGTTTGGTGGCCGAAGATTTCGGCGTCGGGGTGGAAGGTGGTGGCGGTGCCACGGCGGTTCGGGGCGGGGCCGACCTTGACCATCGGACCCTGCGGAATGCCGCGCGAGAAGGACTGGGTGTAGAGTTCCTTATTGCGGGCAACCTCGACCTTCATGTGATCGCTGAGGGCGTTGACGACGGAGGCACCGACGCCGTGCAGACCGCCGGAGGTCTCATACGCCTTGCCAGAGAATTTGCCGCCAGAATGGAGGGTGCAGAGGATAACCTCCAGCGCGGATTTGCCGGGGAATTTGGGGTGGGGATCGACGGGGATGCCACGGCCGTTGTCGCGGATGGTGATGGAGAGGTCAGGGTGGATTTCAACCTCGATCCGGGTGGCGTGACCGGCGACGGCCTCATCCATCGAGTTGTCGAGGATTTCGGCGACAAGGTGGTGCAGCGCGCGTTCATCGGTGCCGCCGATGTACATGCCGGGGCGTTTGCGGACGGGCTCCAGGCCCTCCAGCACCTCGATCGAGGAGGCGTTGTAGTCATCGGACGCGCCGGAGAGAAGGTCATTGGGCATGGGGGCCTGCTGCTATGGTTAGGGATAGGAGTAGAGCACCCAAGAGTGGAGGGCGCAAGATATTGAGACGGGAGCGAAGACGGAGTTTGAACGAAAGAAGAACATCATGTACTATCTGAGCATGGGTTGTAGGAGACTCGGATATGTCGAACATCACGAAACGCACGTCAAGTAGCATGGCATCAAGGGCTGCTGCGACCTTGGGCAATCTCAACGTTTCAGCAATTCAGCGCAGTTTGGCAGGTGCAGCCTTGTCTCAGAGCGGGACTGGAAAGCAAACAAGTGCCACGATGGAGCACTCTGCTGGAAAGGCGCTGGCAAATGAACGTTCGAGTGGCCTAACCCGTTCACTCGAGGCAACCGTTACCTCGCAAGCCAGCAAGAAACGCTAGCCAGCCCGCTGCCGCAACCACTGGGCCAGTTCAGCCTCGTCCATCAGGCGCTGTGCGGCGCGGATGATGGCGGGGCCGATTTCTGTGGCGGTCCAGGCGATCTGGACGCCGTTCAGGTCAAGGCAGACGTCCATTGCCTGGTGGGCGGTGAGCTTGTTGCCGTCGTTGAAGCAGTGGCCTTGCGCGATGGCCACGGAATAGGCAGCGGCTAGGTCAAAGACGTCGATGATCAGGCCATAGATGAGGCGATTGCCGACGCGTGCCAAGGCACCATCCAGTGACTTGTCCTGTGCCCGGCCCTTCATTTCGCCTGGGTTGAGGATTTCGTCGTGGATCGCCGTGACCAGTTCGGGGGTGAGGGTCAGAAAGCTCATTTGTCTTTGAGGTAATCAAGGACAGGCCGGTTGACCGCGCGCCGTCGTGCCATGCTTTCCATGACCGCTTCCATCGTCGCTACCTGCGGCTCATCCATGCTCACGGCACTTGCGGGAACAAGGTAGCCAACGAGTGTCGAGTTCTTCAGAATGGCGATGGGTTGGCCATTAGCCCGATCAAGCACCTTTTGGGGTTCGCGCAGTTCGGTCATTGTGGCGATCTGGGGGGTGGCGAGGCGGGTCATGGCGGTGGCTCCGGTTGTAGTGTGTATTGTAATATACACTGTAATGCACAAAATTCAACCGGAGCTTTGGGGAATGCTTAAGCCGTGGTTTAAGCGGGTTCTGCGAGCCGGGCCGCCCACATGGCCTTGAACGCCGGGCGGGACTGGCAGCGGTCCAGCCAAGCTTTCACGGCAGGGAACTCTGACAGCAGGGTGGCGTGGTCCTGGGCGTAGCGCAAGCATTCGGCGGTGTTGATGTCGGCCACGGTGAAGCGGTCGCCGACGAGCCAGTCGTGGACTGACAGTTGCACTTGCAGACGAGCCAGCGGGCGGCGCAGTTTTTCGGCGTTGATGGCGATGTGCGATTGCGCCTCTGGTGTGGTGCCGCCGTTGGCGGAGGTGTTCAGGATTTCAAGCGCCGGACCTTCGAGTGCGGTGGCGGCAAACAACGCCCATTGCACCATCAAGCCGCCCTCGGCGTCGGACTGTGGGCCAAGTGTGCCCCCGAAGCGGCGGGCGATGTAGAGGGTGATGGCGAGGCTTTCGGACAGGACAACACCGTCATCCTCTAACGCGGGAACCTGACCGATCGGGTTGATGGCAAGGAACGACGGCGAGGCGGTATTGAGCACGGCATCGGGTGCCTTGGGCTGATCAAGGCGGTAGGACTGGATCACCGGGACGTGGTTGAATTCGGCGCCGCACTCCGCCAGCAGCCAAAGCGGTCGGGACGCACGAGAGCGGTAGACGCCATAAAGGGTGATCATCAGGTATCCTTTCGTATAAGTCTGGTTGGGCAGGTCAGATTTAGTGCGACCATAGGAGGATGGGGCGGTAGGTAAAAGGGGGGTCGGGCTGCCCTTTTTGGGCACCCCCAATCGGGCAGAAAGGTTTCACAAGTTGCCCAAAAAAAAGGCGTTCAGCCGTGGATGACGGGTTGAAGCGGTGCAAGTGGGCGGCTATTGGACGGCATGACCCAGACCTATGCCAATCATGCCCGCGCCACCTTGGCGTTGGGGTTGCCGTTGATCGGTTCGCATCTGGCGCAAATGGCGCTGCATGTGACAGATACGGTTTTGCTGGGGCGCTATGGCGTGAACGAATTGGCGGCGGTGGTCATCGCGACGTCGAGCTTTTTCGTCGTGTTCATTTTTGGATCGGGATTTGCTCAGGCGGTGATGCCATTGGTGGCAGCGGCGGTCGGACGTGGCGACGAGATTCAGGTGCGGCGCTATGCCCGGATGGGGTTGTGGCTGTCGCTGGGGTTCGGGTTGCTGACGTACCCGCTGTTTTGGGTGTCGGAACGCTGGTTGCTGGCACTGGGACAAGAGCCAGAGATTGCGCGGCTAGGGCAACAATTCCTGCGGATCGGTGGGGCGGGGATGATTCCGGCGCTGCTGGTGATGTCATTGAAAAGCTATCTGGCCGCGCTGGGGCGGACGCAGGTGGTGCTGTGGGTCACGCTTGCGGCGGTCGGGGTCAACCTGATTGTCGCCTATCCCCTGATTTTCGGCCTGTGGGGCATGCCGGAACTGGGGCTGCGCGGGGCGGCGATTGCGTCACTGGTGGTGCAGTTCGGAACGTTCGTGGCGTTGGCGGGCTATGCTGGCTGGTTGCCGGAGTTGCGGCATTACCATTTGTTCCAGCGGTTTTGGCGGGCGGACTGGCAGGCGTTGGGCCAAGTGTTCCGTCTGGGCTGGCCGATTGGCGTGACGGGCTTGGCGGAGAGCGGGCTGTTCGTGGGGTCGGCGCTGATGATGGGCTGGATCGGCACCGTCGAACTGGCGGCGCACGGCATCGCGATGGAGGTCGCGGCACTGGCGTTCATGGTGCATCTGGGGCTGTCGAATGCGACGACGGTGCGGACGGGTCACGCCGAGGGCGCCGGCGATGCGCGGGCGTTGCGCGATGGGGCCAAGGTGGCGATTGGGCTGTCGGTGGCGTTCGGGTTGGTGATGGTGACGCTGTTCTTGACCATTCCGGGGCCGATCCTGTCGCTGTTCGTGGATTTGTCAAAACCGGAGGCGGCCAAGATCGTGGCGTATGGCACGACCTTGCTGGCGCTGGCGGCGCTGTTCCAGTTGGCGGATGCGATGCAGGTTATGGCGTTGGGACTGCTGCGCGGCATCCGGGACACTAAAGTACCGATGTGGGCGGCGGCGTTCAGCTATTGGG
>JBDSXE010000136.1:0-13065 GCA_039926325.1 Paracoccaceae bacterium
TAGGCTGATTTGAATGGCCTGCCCATCAAGCACGATGTTCATGTCCTTCTGGCCAACCCCGGTCAGCGTGACGACATTCGACGCAAGCCCCTGCAACTTGGCCAATGCCGCCTGCAAACCATCCGGATTGGAAATCGAAATCCGCAGCACTTCCGGCTGCGAAGGCTCGCGCTTGACCGAGCCTACCTGATCACGAATGTCTTTCAGCGAATCCCGCGCATCAGGCCACAGCGAATCCATCCGCTGCTTGTAAACGTCGGCAACCTTGACCTCGGCCAACAGATGCGCGCCGCCCCGTAGGTCCAGCCCCAGATTGACCAGATTGGATGGCAGCCAGCTCGGCCAAACCCCCACCGCTGCAGTCTGTTCCGGCGTGACGGCCGTACCGGCAGCCACCTCTTTGACAATGCGCGTTACGGCGTCGTTATGAGTTTCGACCCGTTGGTAAAACAGGTTCGGCGCGGCCATGAATACGCCAAAGGCGACCACGGCCCAGATGAGCAAACGCTTCCAGAGCGGGGTATAAAGCTGCATATGGATAACTCAGGCAGTGGCCGGTTCGGTCTTGGACACCACTTGGGTGATGGTCGATTTGACGACCTTGACCTTGACGCCATCGGCAATTTCGACCTCGACATAGCCATCTTCGCCAACCTTGGACACCTTGCCAAGAATACCGCCGCCGGTGACGACCTGATCCCCACGGCGCAACGCCGCGACCATGGCGCGCATGTCTTTCAGCTTCTTTTGCTGCGGACGGATCAGCAGGAAATACATGATCCCGAATATCAGGATCAGCGGCAGGAACGAAGCAACGGCAGAGCCCGTTCCAGCGGCTCCGGCGGTCTGGGCATAGGCTGCGGTCACGAACATTCGGTCCTCACGGGTCACGGTTTCAAAAGGTCTTCATGCCCTGCGGCGGACCTGATTTGTCGGCGGGCACCCTATAGATGGGCTGTATGATGTGCAAGGCAAGGTGACGGCATGAAATGCGGGTTGCCTCAGGCACACGCCTCGACCACCAGCGCCTGAATCTTGCCAACAATCGGCCCCGTGCCGAAGCGTTCGACCAGCGCCGCCTCGACAAAATCTGTCACCGTTGCCAATGCTACGGGGTCGCGCTTGATGATCTCCATCCGCAGCGGTGTACCCTGACAATAAGCCACCGCCGCATCCCGCGCTTGCGCCACCGGGCTTTTGTGAGCAACCACCGCCACACTGACCGTGCCGAACCCCGCCGAAGCCAGATCCGCCCTGATGCGGCCCTCGTCAAAATAGCCATGCGGCACGCGAGGGAAGAAATCTGGCGGATTGTCCGGGTAATACACCATCACCGCATCCCAGACCGCCGCCGCAAAGTCGTTATGCGCCAGACTGTCCCAGGCGTTGAACAAAAATGGCGCCCCCGGCTTCAACACCCGAAGCGCCTCGCGATAACCCTTCACGCGGTCGGGAAAGAACATCACGCCGAACTGACAGCATAGCGCATCAAAACTCGCCGCCTCGAACGGCAGGTCCAGCGCGTCCGCCGCCAGCCACTCGATCCGTGCATCTTGGGGTTGCCGCGCCTTTGCCCTCTCCAGCATCGGCGGGTTCAGGTCGGTCACGACATACCGCGCGTCGGGTGCCAGCAGCGGGGCCACCAACCGCGTCACCACCCCCGACCCTGCTGCCGTCTCCAGCACCGCATGGGGTTTCAACAAGGCAACCCGGGCCGCCATATCTTCGGCATAGGGTTGGAAAAGCATTGGCACCATGAACCGGTCATAAACCTCCGGCACCTGCCCGACAAAACTCAAGTCCGTTTGCGCCATCGCACCAACCTCCCCCAGTCGCCCGACAAGCCTGTGCCGAGAACCGCACCATTGCAAGACTTTTGCAGCCTGCGGGGGCTTCACCCGCGCGCGCCGATCGGGCATATGTCCCCTAGTCATACCCCGAGGTCCGCCATGCACGACATCCGCACCATCCGCGAAAACCCCGCCGCTTTTGATGCGGCGTTGGCCCGGCGTGGGCTCGCGCCGATGTCGGCTGACCTCTTGGCAATGGATGCGTCAAGACGGGCGAAAATCCTCGCATCTGAATCCGACACCGCCGCGCAGAATGCCGCGTCGAAAGACGCTGGTGCTGCCAAAGCCCGCGGCGACGACGCCGAATTCAATCGCCTACGCGCCTTGGTGACACAGAAAAAGGCCGAAATCCAAAGCCTTGCCGAACAATCCGCAGGCGAAGACTCCCGCTTGCGCGATGCGCTCATGGGCATCCCCAACCTGCCACTGGATGAAGTCCCCACGGGCCGCGACGAAGCTGACAACGTCGAAATCCACCGCTGGGGCAACCCGCGCAACTTCGACTTCACGCCCAAAGAACACTTCGACATCAAGGGCGTGACCCCCGGCATGGACTTCGCCACTGCCGCCAAACTGTCCGGCGCGCGCTTTGTGGTCTTGAAAGGTGCCGTCGTTCGCGTCCACCGCGCGCTGGCACAGTTCATGCTGGACACCCATGTCGAAGACCACGGCCTGTCCGAGACCTGGACTCCGGTTCTGGTCAAGGAAGAGGCGATGTACGGCACCAACCAGCTGCCCAAATTCGCCGAGGATTCGTACCAGACGACTAACGGCTGGTGGCTGATCCCCACCGCCGAAGTCACCCTGACCAACTCTGTCGCGGGCGAAATTGTTGACGAAAATCAACTTCCCATCCGCATGACCGCCCATACCCAATGCTTCCGCTCAGAGGCGGGCAGCGCAGGCCGCGACACCACCGGCATGCTGCGCCAGCACCAGTTCGAAAAGGTCGAGATGGTGACGATCTGCGCTCCAGCCGAGGCGCTGGCCGAACACAAACGCATGACGAAATGCGCCGAGGCGATCCTTGAAAAGCTGGAAATCCCCTATCGCACCATCGTCCTCTGCACCGGCGACATGGGTTTCGGCGCACAGAAAACCCATGACCTCGAAGCATGGCTGCCGGGTCAGCAGAAATACCGCGAAATCAGCTCGGTCAGCACCTGCGGCACATTTCAAGCCCGCCGCATGAACGCCCGCTTCAAGACCCCCGGCGGCAAACCCGACTATGTGGCCACCTTGAATGGCTCCGGTCTGGCGGTAGGCCGCTGCCTGATCGCGGTGCTGGAAAACGGTCAGCAAGCGGACGGTTCTGTGGAGCTGCCCACCGTCCTGCACCCCTATCTGCGCGGCAAGACACGGATTTCGGCTTACGGCGTTTTGGAATAACCCCTGACCGCGATTGGTGCGCGCCATCCGACGCGCACCAACGCACCCGCTGTCCTACGCAGGTATCAGCAGGGCAATGCGGTGAATGCCGACCCCGTCGCCAATGTTGGTGGCATTATCCATCTTGCCCTTGCCGCAAGAATAGAACTCGCCCTCATTGGCGGTATAGGGATCAAGACCCATCTTCTTGATCGTGAACTTGCCTTGAATGATGAAGCAAATCATATCCGTATCCATCGGCGCGCTGTCAGCTGGATCCATTGCACCCGGCTGATACACGATGTCGATGACCTGGATTTCCTTGTAGGCGGCAATCTGGGATTCACGTTTGTCCAGCATGACCATCCGTCGGCCATTGCCAATGTCCTGGCCATCTGTAGGGCCGTATTTTGGCACTTCTGCCGCTGCGGGCGAAACAAAGGCAAGCAAAGGCGAGGCAACTGCCGTCAGCAACCCAAATGACAGTGCTGATCGGCGATTAAAATCGTCCATATCTTCCTCCTGTCGTAAATGGCGCATCTGAATTCGTGCGCACCCTTACTTTATACCGAAGCAGGATTTGAACCTAGAGTGGAGTTTCCGCGCTCAGTCCTTCCGACCCTCGATATGCTTCCGCAGTCTTGAAGGCGTGTTGAACTTTGGATTGCGGAAGGGGTTCTTCTCGCCCTGACTGCGGAACGTCAGCCGTATCGGCGTTCCCGGCATGTCGAAATGGTCGCGCAAACCGTTGACAAGATAGCGTTTATAGCTGTCCGGCATCTCGTCGGGGCGCGAACACATCACGATAAACCCCGGTGGCCGGGTCTTGACCTGCGTCATGTAGCGCAGCTTGATCCGGTGGCCGCCCGGTGCCGGTGGCGGATGCGCCTCGGTCATGGCCCCCAGCCAGGAATTCAGCCGCGCCGTCGGAATCCGGCGGTTCCACACGTCATGCGCCTTGCGAACCGCATCGTGCAGCCGGTCCAGACCACGCCCGGTCTTGCCCGAAATCGTCACCAATGGAGCGCCGCGCAACTGCGGCAGCAGCCGTTCGAACATCTCTTTCAGTTCGGCCAGCTTTTCCTGCTTTTCGCCCTCAAGATCCCATTTGTTGATCGCCAGCACGACAGCCCGACCCTCAGTCTCGGCAAAGTCGGCAATCCGCAAGTCCTGCACCTCGAACGAAATCTCAACGTCCAGCAGCACAACTACGACCTCGGCAAAGCGCACGGCACGCAGGCCGTCCGACACCGACAGCTTCTCCAGCTTTTCCGTGACCTTGGCCTTTTTCCGCATCCCCGCCGTGTCGAACACCCGGATCGGCGTGCCATGCCACTCGGTGCGAACCGAAATCGCATCGCGCGTGATGCCGGGTTCCGGCCCGGTCAAAAGGCGGTCGTAGCCAAGTATCTTGTTGATCAGCGTCGATTTTCCTGCATTGGGACGCCCGATCACCGCAATCTGCAACGGGCGCTTGTCCGAAGGCGTCGGATCCCATTCGCCCTCTTCCTCGACGTCCACTTCCGTCAGCGGCGTATTTTCCGCCTCACGCTCGGCAAATTCGCCAACCAGCGGTTTCAGCAGCCGGTAAAGGTCGTCCATCCCCTCGCCATGCTCTGCCGACAGCCGCAATGGCTCTCCCAGACCCAGGCTCCAGCCTTCCAGCGCACCCGCGTCACCAGCCTTGCCCTCGGCCTTGTTCATCCCCAGTATGACCCGGGCACCCTTTTTACGCAGGATATCGGCAAACACCTCGTCCGAAGGCGTCACGCCAACCCGACCGTCCAGCAGAAACAGACTGACGTCCGCCATGTCCACGGCCCGTTCGGTCAAGCGGCGCATCCGGCCCTGCAGGCTGTCGTCGGTCACTTCTTCCAGCCCCGCCGTGTCGATCACGGTAAAGCGCAGGTCGAACAGTTTGGCATCCCCCTCGCGTAGATCGCGCGTCACACCGGGCTGGTCATCAACCAGCGCCAGTTTGCGGCCAACCAGACGGTTGAACAGCGTGGATTTGCCCACATTCGGGCGGCCAACGATGGCGAGAGTAAAGCTCATGACGGGGATACGCGTCCAAAGGAAGCGCCTCCCTTACACGGCGCAGCGGCTAACGGAAAGCCAGAAGTTGGCCACGGTTGTTCACAACGAACAGCATGCCCCCAGCCAACGCAGGCGGCGTAGCAGCCCCACCCGGAAGTGCGACCTGCCCGGCCAGACTGCCGTCCGTCGCATTGAACAGCCGCAGCAGCCCATCCGACGATGCGACAACCAGATGACCCCCCGCCAAAACTGGCCCGTAGTGGGCAGAGATCTCCGACTGCTTCTTGACCTTCGCGGTGGTGAAGTATGGCATCTGCTCGGCCCAGATCACCTCTCCAGTGCCGGCATCTAGTCGCACCAGACGCGATTCATCATTGACGACGAACACCGAACCACCTGCCACCAATGGCGGGTTCAGCGCACCCTCATTCGCGGTCCACAGACGTTCGCCAGTATCTTCGCGGTATGCCCCGGTGCGCCCGCCCTCGGTGCCGACATAGACCGTGCCACCCGAAATCACCGGGTCGCCGGTGATATCGCCAACATTGGCATAAGCCCTACCCAGCCGCGTGCCGCTGACCGCAGCCACCCAAAGCGGCCCGCCGGTATCGGTGGTTGCCGCCATCACAAGGCCAGCGGAAAACGGAAAGAACACCCGTCCGCCATCAATCGCAGGTGCGGCCCCGCCCGCCATGGTGAAATTCTCTGAAGCGCCCGCCAGATGCCATAGCACCTTGCCCGAGCTTGCCGAAATGCCCCAGCCGGTGCCATCCACGCTGGCGACAAACACGGTATCGCCTGAAATCCCCGGCGCACCCGCCGCAGGCGAATCCAACCGCTGCCGCCACACAACTGCACCGTTCGATGCATCAAGCGCCACGACCTCGCCATAGCCTGTCGTTACAAACACCCGCGCGCCAGAGGTGGCCAGCCCACCGCCGGATTGCCCGCCACCGCTGTCATAAGGCGCGGTCACGTCCCGATGCCAAAGCGTGGCCCCATTTGTTCCGGTCGCCGTAACATTCGACAGCGCGTCCAGCGTGAAAATCCGCCCCCCAGCAACCACTGGGGCCGCCGTGATCCGGTTCCGTCTGGAATTGCCGGCACCGATATTCGTGGACCAAATCAGTTGCGGTGTTGCGGACAGGCTGCCATGCGGGCCAGAATGCACCGCATTACCGCCCCGCTGCGCCCAATCGGCGTTCACAATCATGCCGGGCAGCGCAATGCCGCGCGCCTGATTTTCGGGCTGGTCCGGTGTTGGTACGGGCTCTGGCTGGCCATCCACCGGCACCGAATCCTGCAAGGGTTCGCGCACGGGATAACGCGTGCCTTGCAGGATCACTTCCTTGTCGCAGGCCGCAATGGCACACGCCAAAACTGCCAGCACACCCGCCGCCCGCATCATGCTACCTGTCACGATCACGCCCTTCATATGTATATGCTAGCCTAGCCTGCGTCCGCCGGTGCGGACGTTTGCGGCGGCTGTGCCGGTTCAGGCACTTTGCCACCCAACGCCGTGATGACCAAGCCCAAACGCTGCCGCATCCCGCGCGGCGCTTCTTGATCCTGCACCAAAGCCAGCAAAGCGGTCAGCGCCTCAGGTTTTTTGCCCTCTTCGATCAGCAGGTAGGCAAGTTGTTCTTCCGCCAGCGTCCGAAATGGCCGACCCGGAATCGCCACGCCCTGCAACGCCGTGCGCCGATCGGCAAGCGGTTGATCCGTCCCGGCAAGTGCCACACGGCGCAAAACGGCCAGATCGCGATAGACTTGGGGCTGCGTGGTATCGGCTGCCAAACGGTCCAGCGAGGCAAGGCTTGCAGCCTTGTCACCCGTCGGATCGGCCGCGATCAAAAGGTCAAGCACCGCCTTTTGGTCGCCGTCTGCCGGAATGGCCGCCAATGCGGTATTACGGTCAGCAGATGCGGTCTTGTCCAAGGCCACCAATGCAGCGTCGCCAAAGCTTTGGGCCCGGGTGGCGGCGGTGGATTTCTGCCATTCCCGCACTGCGGCGCCACCGACGATCAGCACGACGATGACAATGCCAATCCAGCCATACTTTCGGAAAGCAGCGAAAAGCCGGTCACGGCGGACCGCATCGGTCACCTCGTCAACGAAACTGTCCGGTGTGCTCAATGGGGCCTCCCTCGTTCTGGCCCGTCTTACAGGCAAAGAGGCAACCTTGCCAAGCCCCGCACCAACACCAGTGGCGCCTCGCGTGGCATCAACCGCTCACCGCCCCGGCTCTTGCCGTGCCGCTCCATCCAGATTAGCCATATGGCATGACAACCCATCATTTCACCCCGACCCAATGGCACAACGTGCTGGCCACCCTTCCCGCGGCGCTGACTGTGGAATCCGGTGACACGATTGTCACCGAAACCATCGACGCCAATGGTTGGGACAAACACGACCAAAAGGTCATGCACGGGCCCAATCCGATGAACGGACCCATCGCGGTCGAGGGTGCAATGCCGGGTGATCGGCTGAAGGTAGAGATCCTCAGCATGGACCCGATCCGTGCGACCGGCTGGACCCGCGCGGCATTGGCAGAGAACGTTGTCGATCCGACATTCGTGTCCAGCCTGCCCCCCCGCGACCGGGCAACCTGGTCCATCGACCACAATGCGCGGACCGTGACCCTGCAAGACTCGCCGCCCGGTCTGGAGAATTTTGTGCTGCCCCTCGCCCCGATGATCGGCTGCTTTGGCGTCGCACCAAACGGCGGTCAGGCCATTTCAACCGCCACCAGCGCCGAACACGGCGGCAACATGGATTATCGCCGCCTTGGTCCCGGTGCGACTGTGTGGTTTCCCATATCCGTTCCGGGCGCGCTGTTCTTCCTTGGCGATTGCCACGCCATTCAGGGCGACGGCGAAATCGTCGGCACCGGGGTCGAAACCTGCTTTCAGGTCACGGTCCGCCTGACCGTGGAAAAGCGCACAATCCTTTGGCCGCGTGGCGAGACGGCGCGTGACATGTTCACCCTTGGCAACGCCCGCCCGCTGGATCAGGCGCTGCAACATGCCACGACCGAAATGGTCCGCTGGCTGGGAGAGGATTACGGCCTTGATATCGTCGCCGCTGGCCACCTGCTGGGCCAGTGCGTGCGCTACGACATCGGCAACGTCTATGACCCCGCGTTCACCGTGGCCTGCCGACTGCCAAAGGCGATCCTCAGACGCTGACCGTCATTCCGCCGCCTCAACCTGCGCTTCTTCTTCCTCCGCCGACTGCCGCTCCCACATCGCGGCATAGCGCCCGTTCAGCGCCAGCAGCTGGTCATGTGTCCCCTGTTCGCGCACTTCGCCGGCTTCCAGCACGATGATCTGGTCAGCATCGGCAATCGTCGACAAGCGGTGCGCGATCGTGATCACCGACCGCCCCTGCCCCATTTCCAGCAGACTGTCCTGAATATCCCGCTCGGTCTGGGTGTCCAAAGCCGACGTCGCTTCGTCCAGAATCAGGATCGGCGGGTTCTTCAACAACGTCCGCGCAATACCCACGCGTTGTTTTTCGCCACCTGACAGCTTCAACCCCCGCTCACCGACCTTGGCCTCATATCCATCCGGCAGGCTAATCACAAAGTCATGGATCTTGGCCGCCCGCGCTGCTGCGTAGACTTCCTCACGGCTCGCATCGGGGTTGCCGTAGGCGATGTTGTAATACACCGTGTCGTTGAACAGCACGGTATCTTGCGGCACCACCCCGATCATCTGGTGCAGCGACGTTTGTGCGACATCGCGGATATCCTGACCGTCAATGCGGATCGAACCGCCCGTCACGTCATAGAACCGGAACAGCAACCGCCCGATGGTGGACTTTCCCGACCCCGACGGCCCGACCAGTGCTATCCGCTGACCCGGACCGACGCGCAGTGATACACCCTTCAATATCTCACGGTTGGGATCATAGCCAAATTCTACATTGTCGAAAACTACCTCGCCCGCCGTCACCTTCAGTTTTGGTGCATCGGGAATATCGACGATCTCCGCAGGCTGCCCCAACAGCCCGAACATCTCGCCCATATCGACCAGAGCCTGCCGGATTTCGCGGTAAACCGTGCCCAGAAACCCCAGAGGCAAGGTGATCTGCATCATGTAGGCGTTGACCATCACGAAGTCGCCGACAGTAAACTGCCCGCGCTGGACGCCAATCGCTGACAACACCATCACGATGATCAGGCCGATCGTGATGATCACGTTCTGCCCGATGTTCAGAACCGACAACGACTGCCCGGTCCGCACCGCGAACCCCTCATACGCCGCCATTGCCTTGTCATAGCGCGCCGCCTCACGCGCTTCGGCGTTGAAATACTTCACCGTCTCATAGTTCAGCAGGCTGTCGATGGCTTTCTGGTTGGCATCTGTATCCTGATCATTCATCGCGCGCCGAATTTGCACCCGCCATTCGGTGACTTTGAAGGTAAATACGACATAGCCGGTGATGGTGACAATCACGATCACCATGTATTGCCAGCCGAAATAGAGGGCAAAGATCACCGAAACCATAGTCAGTTCCAGGATCAGCGGGATGATCGAGAACAGCATGAACCGCAGCAAGAAATCGACGCCCTTGACGCCGCGCTCGATCACGCGGCTCAGGCCGCCGGTTTTTCGCGTGATGTGATAGCGCATCGACAGCTGGTGAATGTGGGTAAATGTCTCCAGCGCCAGCTTCCGCAGCGCCCTTTGCCCGACGCGGACGAAAACCCAGTCGCGCATCTCGCCGAAAAACACGTTGCCCATCCGCGCCAGACCGTAGGCAATCGTCAGTCCCACCGCCCCCAACGCCAGAAACGTCACCGCCCCCACCGACTTGCCGGTCAGCGCGTCCACGGCCTGTTTGTAAAGGTATGGCGTCGTGACAGAGATGATCTTGGATATCACCAGCAGCGCCAGCGCCATCAGCACCCGCCGCTTCACCCAAGGCTCGCCCTTTGGCCACAGATAAGGCCCGACGCGCTTCATCGTTTGCCAGCCATTGGCCGGGGCTTTCACCAGTTCAGCGGTTGTAGCAGTTGTCGTCGCAGATTTCGGGACTGGGGGCATAGCTACTTTCTTGTCCCCTGCAGGTCTTTTGACCACAGCGGACTTGGCATTTGGCTGATGAGATCAATTGCTCACTTGGGATATCGACCCACGAAAGTAAAGGCCCCGCCCGCGTATGCCACGTTTACCCGTTGCGATCAGGGCTGCTTTGGCATCAAAAAGACCTGACCGGGGTAAATAAGGTCCGGATTGCGGATCTTGTCGCGGTTGGCGTCATACACCTGCACATACATGATCCCCTCCCCCATGTTCGCCTTGGCAATCCCCCACAGCGTATACCCGGGCTGCACCGTGATCGTGACCATAGGCGGCAATGCTGCCGAAGTATCCGCCACAGGTGTCGCAACCGCAGTACCAGCCCCAGGCGCCACAACCGCAGTATCCGTCGCTGGTGCCACAACCGCAGTATCCGTCGCAACCGTGGTATCTGCGACAGGCGCAACCGTCGTGGCAGTCGCCGCGGCCGTCTGATTGGCCGTTGGTGCGGAAGTGGCCTCGGTTGCAGTGGTGGTTGCCGCATCCGCAACCGCCGCGCTCTCCGTCGTCGCGGCCGTTGTATCATTTGGCACCGTGCCGTCGGGCGCTACGTTCCCGTCAGCATCAGCAGTCGCAGTCCCGGCAGTCGTGCCGATTGCATCGGAGACAGCAGAGGTGGCCACCGCAGTTGTCGAGGTAGTTGCAGTCTGGGTCGTCGCGGTCGTGTTGGTTGAAGCCTGATCGCTTGCCTGCGCCGTAGCACCCGCATCAGCGGTCGTCGCCACAGCACCGGCGCTTGATCCGCTTGCGGCAGTATCTGCGGGCAATGCGGTCGTCCCTGCATCCCCAGTTACAGTCGCGACAGGTGTATTTGCTGCAACACTACCTGCATCGGCAACCACGACAGCGGGCGCGGACCCACTTGCCGCCGCCAATGCCTCGGGCGTTTCCCGCTTGAATGGCGTCTCAAAGCGCGAGGTCACCTTGCCAGCCGCGTCAATCTGATCGACCCGCAATGTATATAGCCCCGGCGCAATGCCCGGCAAAGTCACCGTCCAACTGCCATCCGCAGCCACGGCAATCGCGTCGCCCACAGGCGCGTTGTCAAGATAGATCCTGACAAATCCGCCAGCCATTCCAACCCCGGCAAACTGCACATCGCTTGACGACGGATAGGCAATCGCCTGCAACGCAACATTCGCGGCAACATCGGCAGGAACCTCACTGCCGGTTTGCAGCACCTTGACCCCGCCATCGGTCACCGCCAGCGCCGTAGTTCCAGCAGTCTGGGCATCTGGCAAAGTCGGTGTCGGCACAGCGGCAGTCGCCGCGACATCAGCCGCAGGTGCCGTTCCGGCATCCCCCGCTGCAACCGCAACCGGCGCAGCCGTAGCGGCCAACGCCACCGACGTTGGGCTTGGCACCGTACTGCCATCAGCCATCTTCGCCGCCATCGTCAGCATCCGCCCGGCCCCCGAAGGCGGCAGCGTGAACATCCCCACGAATTTGCCGTTACCATCGGCCACGACTTTCGCCGCCTCGACCCCATCCACCAGCAACGAAACCTCTGCCCCCGCAGCCGCCTGCCCCGCAATCACTGCCGACCCGTCCGCATCAATGCGAACCAGATCAAAACTCGGTGCCGCAGCCGTCAGAGGTGGGGCAGCAGTCGGCGGCGCAGCAGGTGGCGGCGCAGTTGTTCCACCATCCACCACAGCAGTCGCCGCCGCGTCGCTTGCAGGTGCAGCATCGGTTGTGGCTGCAGCGGCAGGCGCAACCTTTGCCGGGTCCGTCACAGCCACATCAGCGGCCGGTGCTGTCGCACTGGTATCCGCGACCACTCCGCCAGCTGTCGCGTCCGCCACCGGCGCAACCGTTCCACCCACCTGTGGCGCGGGAATGTGGTTCATGCGCCACACCTCGTAGCCGCCGCCGCCGAACAGCACCGCTATCACCGCGACCACGGCGGTTTTCGCCCCTGCGCCCATTCCAGACCAACCAGCCATCATCTTCCCCCGATGCAAGCGGTGCCTGTTTCCGGCCCCTGCTTTTCATTGGAACGAAACGCCGATATCAGCAGTCAACGCAACAGAATTTCACGGATTTCCCCGCCATGCCCTCGCTTCCTTCGCTCTGTGTGTTCTGCGGCGCGCGTCCGGGCACAAATCCGGCTTATGCACAGGCCGCTCGTGCAACCGGCACGCTGATTGCAACACTTGGCTGGCGGCTGGTCTATGGCGCGGGCGATCTGGGCCTGATGGGCGAAGTGGCCCGCGCCGCGCAGTCCGCTGGTGCCCAAACCCTTGGTGTCATCCCGACCCATCTGATGGTCCGCGAGTTGGGCAAAAGCGTTCTGGACAAGCGCGATTTGTCGACACTGATCATAACCGAGAACATGCACGAGCGTAAGAAGGTCATGTTCATGAACTCTGACGCGATTGCCGTTCTGCCTGGTGGCGCTGGTTCGCTGGATGAGTTTTTCGAGGTGCTGACCTGGGCGCAAATCGGCCTGCATCGCAAACCGATCCTGCTGCTGGACATCGACGGGTACTGGAAGCCCCTGATCGCCTTGATCAATCACACGATCGACCAGGGTTTTGCCGATGCGGGGCTACGCAATCAGTTTTCCGTCCTGAATTCTGTAGCCGATCTAAAGACGGCACTGGGTGCCATCGTCTGGCCAGCCAGCGCGTAGCCTAAAATTCGCAGGGCGGGCCTCCCCAAAACAAAGGGCCGCAGCAATAAGCGGCGGCCCCCGTCAAACATCAATTGTCGCGTCAATT
>JBDSXE010000137.1:0-2762 GCA_039926325.1 Paracoccaceae bacterium
CGCCGCCAGAACGGTATTGGCGTAGATCACCGCGTTGGATTCCGACCAGCCGATCATTTCACCCGCCTGAGGTGCCGTCTCCAACAGGTAAGGCGCGCAGGTGAAGGTCGGGCGTGCCCCCATCTGCACATAAGCATCCGCCAAACGTGCTGCGCGTAGACCAAATTGCAGCGGCACGCCTTGGGTGTGCCAGTTGCGGTGATCGACTGAAATGGCGTTGATCGTCGTGGGGATTTTGACGCGCCCGCCCATGTTGGCCATGGTTTCGGCAAAGCGCAAGTTGGCGGTGTTCGCTAGGATACAGCCGTCGATATGGCCTTGGCTGACATCGACCAGCGTGCTGGCCCCTTGCAGTGCTGCCATGGCGCAGATCACCTCCATCGCGATCCGGGTTGCAGGGCCTTGGGCACCGCCCAGCATCGCGCAGTCTTGCGGGGTCAGGGTCAGGTTCACCACTGGCAGCGGGTTCAGCGGCACGGTGCGGCCATCGACGATCATGGTCGTCTCGGTCACCTCGACCTGTCGCGCCTTGGCCACGGTTGCAAACTCTGCCGCGTCCAGCCGCAGCACGGGCACGTTGCGGTCAAACATCCGCGCCGCGATCATCGCGCCCAAGGTGACGATATCCTCTGCCTCGCGAAACACAAAAGCAGTAGGGGCAAGGCCGTTCAGCGCCAGATCCAAGGTGACCCCGCTGCCGCTGCACGACCCGCGCGTGGTTGGCATCACCAGCACCTTGCCGGCCAGTGATTGCCCGCATGAGGGATGATGCGCATCGATGATGACACCGGTCAGCGGATCGACCCCGCCCCAAAAGCTGAGCCCTTCGTCCGTGGCCAGAACCTGCCCGCTCGCCCGGCCCGCGATGATGCTGTGCGCGCTCATTTGACGACAAAGCCATGGGCAAAGGGGTCGCGGTCGTCAATGAAAATGGTGTTGAACCCCGTCACCCGCGCCCAGCCGGCGATGGAGGGGATGATGGCGGGGCGGCCTGCGACGGTGGTTGCCGCCTCGACCCGGCCCTTGAACAGTGACCCGACGATGGATTCGTGCACGAAATTGTCGCCCACCCGCAGCTTGCCCTTGGCCACCAGTTGCGCCATCCGCGACGAGGTGCCGGTGCCACAGGGCGACCGGTCAATCGCCTTCTCGCCGTACAGCACGGCATTGCGCCCGCTTGCCTGCGGGTCGCGGGCTTCGCCTGTCCATAGAATATGGGACAACCCGCAGATCGCGGGCTTTTCCGGGTGGACGAATTCGTGTTTGGCGTTCAGGGCGTCGCGCAGCTTGCGGCCCATCTGCACCAGCTCTCCAGCGTTGTAATCGGCCATGTCGCGGTAGTTTTTCTGCGGATCGACGATGGCATAGAAATTGCCACCATAGGCCACATCGACCACGATTTCGCCCAGACCCTCGACCTCGGCCGTCAGTCCTTCGGCGAAAAGGAAGGCGGGCACGTTGGTCAGGCGCACCTCGTCGATAAAACGGCCCTCTTGGCGGTAGACCACGTCAACCCGACCCGCCGGTGTGTCGAGCCGCAACTTGCCCGGCGTCTCCGGCCGGATCAGGCCATTTTCCAGCGCAATGGTGACGGTTCCGATGGTGCCATGCCCGCACATCGGCAGGCAGCCAGAAGTTTCGATGAACAAGACCGCCACATCACAATCCGGCCGCGTCGGCGGGTAAAGGATGGAGCCTGACATCTGGTCATGGCCGCGTGGCTCAAACATCAACCCGGTGCGGATCCAGTCGAACTCGGCCAGAAAATGCGCGCGTTTGTCCAGCATCGTGTCGCCGCGCAAAAGTGGAGCGCCTCCAGTGACAAGGCGCACCGGATTGCCGCAAGTGTGACCGTCTATGCAGGAAAACATGTGTTGCATCATCGCTGCCTTGTGAAGCGTGAGGGGGAAAAGGGTGCCATATCCAGACCGGGGGGCTGGCCTGTCATCATGTCGGCCACGATTTGCGCGGTGCCGGCGGATTGGGTCAGGCCAAGGTGGCCGTGCCCGAATGCGCAGATCACATCGGGCCGGCCGGACAGGGGGCCGATGGCCGGAAGGCTGTCGGGCAACGAGGGGCGAAAGCCCATCCATTGCACCCCGCCTGCAGTTTTCAGGCCCGGCAGAAAGCTTGCGGCCTTCTTCAGCATCGCATCCGCCCGCGCATAGTTTGGAGGCAGGTCCAGCCCACCCAGCTCAACCGCGCCACCAACCCGGATGCCCGAGGTTAGGTTTGACACGACAAAGCCGTGCTCGCCAAACGTCACCTGCAAACGCAGATCGAACGCATCGCCCGGCAATGTCGTATTGTAGCCACGCTCTGTTTCAAGCGGAATATTGACGCCCGCCGTGCGGGCCAACCGGTGCGAAAACGCCCCCGCAGCCAGCACGATCCGCCCCTGCATCACGCCGATGCTGGTCAGCACCCCGCCGAGCACAAGCGCCTGCGCTTCGGCGATCACGATCTCACCGCCCCGGGCGCGCACGCAGTCGGCCAGAGCCAGCGTGTAGTCGCGCGGATCAGTGACGGAACACCAGCTTGGCGTGAAGGTCGCATGGGTGAAACGCGGCGCAAGTCCGGGCTGCATTTCTGCGATCTCGGTGCCTTTCAGGTGGCGAAACTCAATACCCTCGGCCTGCCTGACCTGCCAGCCCGGCAGCGAGGCGCGAAACTCTGCCTCGCCCTCGTAGACCTGCAACTGGCCCTTGCGCCGCAGCATGGCTTGCAAGCCGGCGCGCTGAAGGAAGGGGTCCAACGCCGCC
>JBDSXE010000138.1:0-3307 GCA_039926325.1 Paracoccaceae bacterium
GTCGGGTTCAGCGCCATCGAACTGAGAGTGCCGACCTTGACGCCGGCCAGCTTGACATCCGACCCCGGCAAAACCCCTTCGATAGAGCGAAAAGAGGCTTTCAGTGGGTATGTCCCCGCCTCGCCACCCAAGCCGGACGAGTGCCCGGCATAGGCAAAAAAAGCCGCAGCCGCGATCAGGACCACGGCGCCGGTCAGAATTTCCAGACGATTCTCAGCCATTATTCAGGTGCCCAAGCCTCGTAATCTGCGCGCAACACTGGTGCAGTCGTCCGTATCGAACCGGGCGGCGCGTAGGCGGCCTCTGTCCCGGTCAGGTTTTCCAGATGCGGTAGTTCCCACGCCTTGTGCTTCAGCGCAACTTTGGTCGGCGGCTGATCCCAGGTGAAATGCAGCCAGCCATGCCAGTCGGGCGAAACACGCGACGCCTCGATCTCGCCATTATAGATAACCCAGCGTTTCTTGCTGTCGGCGGTCTGGTAATAGATGTTGCCCTGCACATCCTCGCCCACCCGCTGCCCCTTGCGGGCAGTGAAAATCTGGGTGCCAAGGGTCTGGCTGTTCCACCAGGTCAACATGCGGATCAGAAACTTCATCGACGCCTCCGGCAGGGGTTTGCGATGGTATGGCGGATCAACCCGCCAAGGTCCAGAGGGCAAGGCAGGCTCGGGCGGTCTTGGGCCGAAAAGCTGGCCCTTCGCAAAAGCAAAGGGCGGGTCAATGACCCGCCCCGCTGCCTTAACCTGATGAAACCCTCAGCCGACGCTGGCAGGCTTCTTTTCCTTTGCCTCGGCATGAACCATCAGCGGCTTGGCGCCGTTGTTCACCGCCTCTTCGTTCACCACGATTTCGGAAACGTCAGTCATGCCCGGCATTTCGAACATGCTGTCCAGCAGGATGTCCTCCATGATCGACCGCAGCCCGCGTGCGCCAGTCTTGCGCTTGATCGCGCGCTTGGCGATGGCGACCAGGGCGTCGGGCGTAAAGGTCAGCTTGACGCCCTCAATCTCGAACAAGCGCTGGTATTGCTTGACCAAGGCGTTCTTCGGCTCTGTCAGGATTGTCACCAAAGCCGGTTCGTCCAGATCGGTCAGCGTAGCAATCACCGGCAGACGGCCGACGAATTCCGGGATCAGGCCGAATTTCAGCAGATCTTCCGGCTCCAGTTCGCCAAACAACTCTCCTGCACCGCGCGATTCCGGGTCTTTGACGTCGGCACCAAAGCCGATGGCCGAACCCTTGCCACGTTGTGCGATGATCTTTTCAAGCCCGGCAAACGCACCACCGCAGATGAACAGGATATTCGTGGTGTCCACTTGCAGGAATTCCTGCTGCGGGTGCTTGCGGCCACCCTGCGGCGGCACCGAAGCGACGGTGCCTTCCATGATCTTCAACAGCGCCTGCTGAACACCCTCACCCGACACGTCGCGGGTGATGGAGGGATTGTCCGACTTGCGCGTGATTTTATCTACTTCGTCGATGTAGACGATGCCGCGCTGAGCCCGTTCGACGTTGTATTCGCTGGCCTGCAACAGCTTGAGTATGATGTTTTCGACATCTTCCCCGACATACCCGGCCTCGGTCAGCGTGGTCGCGTCGGCCATCGTGAACGGGACATCCAGAATCCGCGCCAGCGTTTGCGCCAGCAAAGTCTTGCCGCAACCGGTCGGCCCGATCAGCAGGATGTTGGATTTCGACAGTTCCACGTCGGTTTTGGAGGCGTGGTTCAGCCGCTTGTAATGGTTGTGAACCGCGACCGAAAGCACCCGCTTGGCATGAACCTGGCCGATGACATAATCGTCCAGAACCTTGCAGATATCGCGCGGTATCGGCACGCCATCGGTCGATTTCAGGCCGGTTGTCTTGGTTTCTTCACGAATGATGTCCATGCACAACTCGACACATTCATCGCAGATGAACACGGTCGGCCCGGCGATCAGCTTGCGGACCTCGTGCTGGCTTTTGCCGCAGAAGGAACAGTAAAGAGTGTTCTTGCTGTCGCTGCCGGAGTTCGTCGCCATCGTTTACCTCTGCATCCGCTTATGGGCAAGTTTAGGCCAAGGCCCGCGCCACCACAATGTCAAACTGCCCCCCGGTTCAGGCCGGGAGGCGGCATGCTATTTTGCCACGTCTTCCATCTTGCCGCGGCTTTCCAGAATCTCGTCGATCAGACCCCAGGCTTTGGCATCTTCGGCGGACATGAAATTGTCACGCTCCAGCGCAGCTTCTACCGCTTCATAGGTGTTGCCGGTGTGTCGCACGTAAATTTCGTTCAACCGACGCTTCAGCTTTTCGGTCTCTTTCGCGTGGATCATGATGTCGGTCGCCTGACCCTGATACCCGCCCGAAGGCTGGTGAACCATGATGCGCGAATTCGGCAGGCTGAACCGCATTCCGGCATGTCCGGCCTGCAACAGCAATGACCCCATCGAGGCCGCCTGCCCGATCACCAGCGTCGAAACCTTGGGCCGGATGTATTGCATCGTGTCATAGATCGACAGGCCAGAGGTCACAACACCACCGGGGCTGTTGATATACATCGAGATTTCTTTGGACGGATTCTCTGCCTCAAGAAACAGCAGCTGCGCGCAGATCAGGCTGGACATTCCGTCATGGACCGGACCGGCCAGAAAAATGATCCGCTCTTTCAACATGCGGGAGTAGATATCGTAGGCCCGTTCGCCCCGGCTCGTCTGTTCAACGACCATCGGGACGAGGGTATTCATGTAGTGGTCAATCGGATCGCGCATGGGAAAACCTGCCTCTTTGTCGCCTGGATGATTATCGCTTCTTGCTTGCCAGAGTCTTAGTATCGCGAACCGGGGGCTGCAAGGGTAAGGGGAAAATTCGTGAGCGTAAGGTCAGCCGAATCCGTCATGCGGCGCACCATCCCAGACCGGAATTTTCGAAAACTCCGCATCGGACCCTTCAAAGGGTCCGTCGCGATTTCGTTGAAGAAATCGGCTAGCGAAATATCCGCCAGGCCAACAGCACCCGCGACACCGCAGTCACCAGACACAACACACCGAACACCCAGGCCAGCGGCGCAAACCACTCCGGCCACCAGCAGATCGCGGCAAAGAACAGGATCGTCTCTGTCCCTTCCAATAAACCGGCGGTGAAATACAGTGACTTCACCCCGCGCGCCTTCGTCTGCAAACCGCGTTTTTCAGCCAACACCGCGTAGCCCAGAAAGCTTGAGCCATTCACATAGAAACTCAGCAGCAAAAACGCCGCGGCCAGCGCATTCGTATCCGGGGCACGCAACGCAAAGGCCAGCGGCACCGCGCCATAGAACAGAAAATCGC
>JBDSXE010000139.1:0-4516 GCA_039926325.1 Paracoccaceae bacterium
AGATGTGCCCGGGTCTTGTGGTTGGCAATCACCTCGACACCCGGAAACGCCGCCGTTCCCGCCACATGATCCAAATGCCAATGCGACAGCACGACCGTGAACCGCCGGACGCCCCTCGCTTCCAGCACTTTGCGAACGAACTGTGCATACGGCACCGAAATATGCGTGTCATAAACCAGCGCCTCGTCCCCGCTGACAATCGCATACGATGCGATCCCCAGTGACAGCGCCCCGTCGTCCACCCAATTCGGATCGGGCGCAAAACGGTGGCCCGGCACCCGGCCATCGTAGAATGCCAGAATGCCCGGATAGGGCTCGATCACGCGGAGGTGCTGGGTCAGATTGCTCATGCCGCCCAAGTGACCGCGTGGTCGTTCAAAGGTCAAGGGTTTGCGCCGCCGCCGCAGCCCTGCTACGGCTGCCACATGCGTGCGCTGCTGGTCCTGACGGTCAAGAACGAGGCGGCCTTCCTTCTGGAATGGCTAGCGCATCATCGCGCCTGCGGTTTTACCGATGTGCTGGCGTTTTCCAACGATTGCAGCGACGGCACCGACCTGATGCTGGACCGGCTGGCCGACATGGGCGGCCTGATCCATATTCGCAACAACGGCCCGCATGACGAAGGCCCGCAATGGGCCGCACTCAAGGCCGCCGACAAACATCCCCTGACGCGCGCCGCCGATTGGGTGCTGTTTTCCGATGTCGATGAATTCGTCAACATCCATGCGGGCGACCACACGCTGCCAGCCTTGCTGACCGCCCTGCCCCAAGCCGATGCCATCGCCTTGACCTGGCGGATGTTCGGCAACGCGGGTGTGATCGGTTACGACGACCGTCCAGTGACAGAACAGTTCACCCGCGCCGCACCCGCAACGCTGGCGTGGCCTTGGCGGGCGCAGATGTTCAAGACGTTGTTCCGCAATGATGGCGCTTACCGCAAACTCGGCGTCCACCGCCCGCGCAATCCCGACACTTCCCGCACGCCGCACTGGTTCGACGGGTCGGGCCGTCCGATGCCGCACAGCCAGCGCCTGTTTTCGGATTACCGGCAAGACAACTACCGGCTCGTCCAACTGAACCATTATGCCTTGGGTTCGATGGAAAGCTATGTGCTCAAGGCCGACCGTGGCCGCGCCAACCGCGACGCTTCGGCGTTCGACATGGGCTACTGGGTCGAACGCAATCTATCCGAGGTCGAGGATACCACGATCGCGCACCTGAACTCTGCCACCCACCGCGCCGAACTGCACGCCGATCCTGTGCTGTGGTCACTGCACGCAAACGCCGTCGCGTGGCGACGCGCCCGCTTTGCCAGCCTGATGGCCGAAGAACCGTGGCGCGCCCTGTTCGGCAGGCTGATGATGTGCGGCCCAAGCCAGACCTTGCGACCGACCGAGGCCGCCCGTCTGCACGCTTATTTGCCGCAATCTCGCCCAAATTCATCCGACCAAAAAGACTAGGCATCTGCAAATACGAAACAATCCGCGCCGACTGTCCCGCGGCTCTGCCTATTTTTCGCCGCAATTCGCTTGATCTGTGGCAGTCTGCCAAGGTATCTCAGGCAACCGCGTATTCTCAAGAAGCCCTGATCGGGCGAGAAGGTTTTATGCAGGATCAAAGCCTGAATGTTCCGACCGACGCCGCCGCCGCGACCGATCCTGCATCTTGGCTGGCCATCATCGACCAGATTGGCGAGGAAGAGGGTTATTTCCAAACCGTAGGTGATCGGCATTGGGCGCTGTTCGTCGATGACAGCCCGACCCTGCTGGTCAGCTTCGAGACCATCGAATCCGCCCGCGCCCGTCCCGGCCAGATGCCTCTGGCGCACAGCCTTGCCGCAGCACACGGCTGGTCGCACCTGTGCCTGATCGCCAAGGATCAGGCCTGGTTTCGCCACCCCGCCGTCTACGCCTACTTCGACCGCCTGATCGACGATGCGTTTTTTGAGGATTTCGACCGCGTGCTGTTCTACGGCGCGGGTCCGTCAGGTTACGCCGCCTGTGCCTACGCCGTCTGCGCGCCCGGCGCGCAAGTGCTGGCGCTGAACCCGGTAGCTACGCTCAACCCCGCCCAAACCGGCTGGGATGACCGTTTCAAGTCCGACCGCAGACTGGATTTCTCGTCGCGCTTTGGCTATGCCCCCGACATGGTGGAGGGTGCCGATCATGTCACGCTGATCGTCGATCCCAAGGTGCGGCTAGACGCAATGCACGCAGCACTGTTCCACGCCCCCTATGTCACCACGATCCCCGCCCGCCTTGCAGGCTCCGATCTGGAAGCGACGCTGATCCGGCTGAATGTACTGGGCGACCTGATCGCGCAGGCTGCCAATAGCACGCTGACACCCGCCAGTTTTGCGACGTTGTGGCGCAATCGGCGCGATGATCTCACCTACCTGAAATCCCTGCAACAGTCGCTGGTGGGTAAGGCGAAACGCGAAATCGTCCTGTGCAGTAACGTCTCGACCCGGCTCAAGATCGCCCGCTTTCGCAAACGACTGGGCGAGCTGAACGAGAAAAAGAACACTACCACCACCGTCTGATCCGTTTTCCGCAGTCTTCTAGTTCTCCGCAGTCTGCTAGTTCTCCGCAGTCTGCTAGTTTTCCTCAGTCAGATACCCCAGATCGGTCGTCCGTTCCTCGGTCAGTCGTGCCCGGCAACTGTAAATCGCCATCGGTTCGGCTGAGCCGCCGTGCATGGAGTACCCTTCTGCCGCGCAAGCTGCGTCGCGGAACGTGATCCAGGCGCGCTGCGCGTCGCGCAGGTTTTCCACTGCCCCTTGATCCGCGGCGTCCAGATTGCTGTCGACATCCTTCATCGCCTTCATCGCGACCTTGTAGGCGTCGTTCAGGTCCGCATCGGCGGCCTTCCAGTCCTGCTCGGCGCAATAGGTCATCTCAACCTGCGTTTCGGTGTTGGCGCAATCGACATCCTGCGCCGGCGCAGCCATCGGCCACAGAGCCAGCGTGATCAGCGAAATTCGGACAAACATACAATCTTCCCTATTGAGCGCCGCCACCTTAACCGCAAATCCCGGCCTCAGGCCAGTGCTGCCCGCGCTCTTGCAACTGCTGCGTCAAAGCCGGTTTCCAGCACCGCGTCCACGCCCCGGCACCCGGCAATCACCCGCTCTGCCCAGTCGACATAGGCGCGCTTGCGGCCGATATCCCAGTCCGCAGGCGGGCTGTCGGTCAGCGCAGTGACATTCGCCGCCTTGTCCGCCAGCTTGATCCGCTTGGCGCGGTCCGATTTGCCGGGCGAAGAAAGCTCTTGCCGCAGCTTGCGCTCTGCTTTTTCCAGTCCCTTGTCGTCGGTTACTTCCATAACCAACGCCGCCACGTCCGCGCCAAACCGCGCAGCAATATCCTCCGCCGTGCCCGTGGTATCCTCGACAATGTCGTGGAGCAGCGCCCCCAACACCGTCACTTCGTCGGCCTGCGGGCTACGTGCGACGCGCGCCGCAACCTCGATGACATGGTTTACATAGGGCTCCGCCAGCGCGCCATTCCGGCGCTGGTCGCGGTGCATCCGTGCGGCGTAATCATAAACATCAGTCAATCGTTGCATTCCTGCTCCTTTGCGAAATGGACCAATCAGCCGAAATAAGCCGGACTGCCGAAATGGCAGTCTCGTCCGGCTGAGTTGTATTGGAAAGGCGCGAGACAGATCTGCGCACATGGAAGAACGATGGCAGAGCGGGCAGCGCAATGCAAGTCAACTTGCAAACCCGCTGGAAATCGCGCCGCCATTGCGCTACGCGACCCCCATGACCCAGCGCATCACCATCCGCCGCCCCGATGACATGCACCTGCACCTGCGCGATGACGCGATGCTGCAAGGCGTGTTGCCGGAAACGACCCGTCATTTCGCCCGCGCCATCATCATGCCGAACCTGATTCCGCCCGTAGTGACCCATGCCGACGCTATAGCCTACCACGCCCGCATCCGCGCAGCCCTGCCCGAGGGCCACGCGTTTGAACCCCTGATGACCCTCTACCTGACCGAGACGACCGACCCCGCTGACGTCGCTGCCTCCGCTGCCTCCGGTCTGGTAAAGGCCGTCAAACTTTACCCCGCTGGGGCCACGACCAATTCCAATTCCGGCGTCAAAGACTTCGCCAAGGTCGCGGCTGTGCTGGATAAGATGGCTGAAATCGGCCTGCCGCTGTGCCTGCACGGCGAAGTCACCGACCCGGAGGTCGATATTTTTGACCGCGAGGCCGTGTTCATCGACCGCATCCTCGCCCCCCTCCGCGCCCGCCACCCGAGCCTCAGGATCGTGATGGAGCATATCACGACAGAGGATGGTGTGGCTTATGTCCGCGCCGAAAACCTCGCCGCCACCATCACCACCCACCACCTGATCCTGAACCGCAACCACCTGCTCGTCGGCGGCATCCGCCCGCACTACTACTGCCTGCCCGTCGCCAAGCGTGAAAAGCACCGTCTTGCCCTGCGTGCCGCCGCCACGTCCGGCGACAAACGCTTTTTCCTTGGCACCGACAGCGCCCCCCAT
>JBDSXE010000140.1:0-7057 GCA_039926325.1 Paracoccaceae bacterium
GTCTGCACTGCCGCTCGCAGCCGCCTCAGTGGTCGAATTGGTGTCTTTACCAGAGTCGGTCGTCGCGGCCGCAGCAGTATTTTTGGCGGCAGCAGCGTCATTGGCTGTCGTGCCGTCAGAAGTCGAACCGTTGGTCGTGGAATTCGCGTCCTGGCCGGATTTGGTGGTATCCGCAGCCTCGGTATTTACAACGGCGGCGGCGACGTTCGCCGTGGTGCCTGCCGACGCAGAGCCGGAGGTGGTAGAGTTGTCGTCTTTGCCCGATGCAACGTGGAAGCCATCCTTGGCGTCACCCGTCATGTCGCCGGCGGTTTTGTCGCTGGTATAGGTATAAACAGGGTGGCCCATGTAAGCCCACATTTTAGAGCCGTCATCACGCGTCACGATGGTCCAGCCAGCGGATTCGGTAGCATTCGCGCCAACCGTCAGCGGCACCCACACCGTCGCACAATCGCCGTAGCAGGTCGATTTGCCAACGGCATCTTTGTCGTAGGTGTAAAGGGTCATCCCATTGGCATCGACCATCGCAGATCCGCTGCCCATCATACCCGGCATCGCAACTTGTGCCATTGCGGGGACAGCCCCGATTAGAAATGTCGAAATCAACAGACCACGCATAGTTTTGGTCAACATGTTACTAACTCCCGTAGTTTCACCGTTGGGCTCATTGCCCAGATAGCGCCGATACAACGCGGGCGGTATGGTATGGTTCCGCAAGTTCTCGGGGATGCGGATCAAGATGCCGGGATCGTGAACTGGGGTTTTGCACGCCTATTGGTTCAGAAATCAGCGAAATTCCCGAACGGTCTTTACCATCAAAGTCACATTTTCCGGGTCGGCGTCAGGCGTAATACCATGCCCAAGGTTGAAAATATGCGGCCCGCCCCGGAAGGCATGAACAACCCGCTGCGTCGCATCGACCAGCGCCTGCCCGCCCGTGACCAAATGGTGCGGCGCCAGATTTCCTTGAACACAACCTGCGATTTGCACATGTTCGGCAGCCCATTCCGGCGTCACCGAATTGTCGATTGCGACGCAGTCCGCTCCGGTCGCCTGGGCAAATCCGACATACCCATCCCCCGCCTCGCGCGGAAAAGCGATGACTGGCAATCCGGGATGCTTGGCTTTCAGCGCCGAAATAATCTGTTGCGTCGGTTTGATGGCAAAGTCGTGGAAATCCTGCCCCTTCAGACTGCCAGCCCATGAATCGAACAGCTTGACCACTTCTGCCCCAGCCTCAACCTGCATCGACAGATACTCGATCGTGCCTTCGGTGATCCGGTCGATCAGCGCCTGAAACGCCGGGCGGTCGGCGGATTTCAGGGCATGCGCCGGTCCCTGATCGGGGGTGCCGCGCCCGGCGATCATATAGCTTGCCACGGTCCACGGCGCGCCCGCAAACCCGATCAGCGTCGTCTCAGCGGGCAGTTCGCCGCGCAAGATACGCAGCGTCTGGTAAATCGGTGCCAATTTGTCATGCACCGCGTCAGCGGGTTTCAGCGCCTTTACACCTGCCATCGTGGTGATGGTCGACAAGCGCGGCCCTTCGCCCGTCTCGAACCACAGATCCGCGCCCAAGGCCTGCGGCAGCAGCAGAATGTCGGCAAACACGATCGCCGCATCAAACCCGTAGCGGCGGATGGGCTGCATGGTGACTTCCGCCGCCAGTTCGGAGTTGTAGCATAGCGCCAGAAAATCGCCCGCCTTCGCACGAGTGGCGCGGTATTCCGGCAGATACCGCCCCGCCTGCCGCATCATCCAGATCGGCGGTGTTGGCAAAATCTCGCCCGCCAAAGCGCGCAGCACGGTTTTCTGGGTCATCTGGAACTCCGTCCCTAAGAGGATCGCACGCATCTGTCGCAGCGATGCCTAAGATGGCGCGGTTGTCAGCGCAAGACGACAGCGTTAAGGCTTTCGCATGACACACGCACTGCCCACCCCCGCGCAACCGTTCAAAATCGGCACCCGAGGCTCGCCCCTCGCGCTGCGGCAAGCGCATGAAGTGCGCCGTTGCCTCATGGCCGCTTTCGGCCTGCCGTTGGAGGCGTTCGCGATTGCGGTGATCAAAGTCACCGGCGACATGGTGCAGGACCGTGCGCTGAAAGAGATTGGCGGCAAGGGCCTTTTCACCCGCGAGATCGAAGATGCGCTGCTGGTGGGCAGCATTGATATTGCCGTCCATTCGATGAAAGACATGCCAGTGTTGCAGCCCGCTGGCCTGATGCTCGACTGCTATCTGGCGCGCGAAGATGTCCGCGACGGCTTTGTCTGTCCCAGTGTCTCCACGCTGATGGCCCTGCCGCATGGTGCTGTGGTGGGCTCGTCCAGTTTGCGGCGTCGTGCCCAAGTGGCGCACCGGCGGCCTGACCTGACACTGGTAGAGTTTCGCGGCAACGTGCAAACCCGGATGAAAAAGCTGCAAGACGGCGTTGCAGCGGCAACCTTTTTGGCAATGGCGGGCCTGAACCGGCTGGGCCTGACGCATATGGCGCGCGGCCCGGTCGAGGTGGCGGATATGCTGCCAGCCGTCGCCCAAGGCGCCATCGGCGTCGAACGCCGTGTGGCCGACCCTCGTGCCGAGGCGATGCTGGCCGCCATTCACCACGCACCGACCGGTCAGCAACTGGTGGCCGAGCGCGCTTTTCTGACCCGCCTTGATGGATCCTGCACAACCCCCATCGCAGGATTGGCCGTGCTGGAGGGTGACCAGCTGTGGCTGCGCGGCGAGATTTTGCGGATCGACGGTAGCACAGTGATCACCGGCGACATTCGCGGCGCTGTGGCCGATGGCGCCGACCTGGGGCGGACCTTGGCCGCTGACCTGCTTGGCCGCGCCGGGCCGGGGTTCTTTGACGGGCGCTGATTTGGCAAGCCGCTTGTCGGACAGCCAAGCACATGCTTGGCAATCAATACAGCACCAGCCTGACTGTGGAAATTACCCGCCAGTGACCGCTTTCCATTTGCGCGCGGCTTCCCGTGCACCACGCAACAGAATGGCCGAATCCACTTCGACGGCCGTAAACATCGTGCCCGCCGCGACCGCCTGTTGCAGAAACTCAGGATCCAGCGTCAGAATTCCCGCTGGCTTGCCCGCAGCACGGATGCGGGCGATGGCATCCAGAATGGCCGCTTTGACGAACGGATGACTTGGCTGACCGGGGAAGCCCATTGATGCGGCCAGATCGGCTGGCCCGATGAATATTCCGTCAACCCCTTCAACAGCCGCAATCGCCTCGATCTGGGCCAAGGCATCGGCGCTTTCCACCTGCACCAGCAGACAAATCTCGGCGTTGGCCTGTGCGGTATAGTTCGCCACCATGCCATAGCGGCTGGCGCGCGTCAGCCCCGCCACGCCGCGCATCCCCTCTGGTGCATAACGCACCGCAGCGACCGCACGCGCAGCCTCGTCCGCGTTCTGGACATAGGGCACCAGAATCGACAGCGCCCCAAGGTCCAGAATGCGTTTGATCTCTACCGGATCATTCCAGCCCGGCCGGACGATGGCTTGGGTGGGGTAGGGGGCCACGGCCATCAGCATTGCCTGCACTGTAGTCATCGGCACCGGCGTATGTTCGCAATCGATCAGGATCCAGTCGAACCCGCAACATGCCAGCGCCTCGGCATTGCCGACCTCTGGAATTGAACACCAGATGCCGATCTGCGGACGACCCGCAATCAGGGCGGCTTTAAAGGCGTTTCTCGGCATGTCCATGTCGTATCCCTTTTGTGGCCCTGCACAGCCATTGATGCCGCAGAACGTCGTCGAGTGCGAGGGTGTAGCAACCGAAAGACGCTTGAATCCGGCAGCCTGACGTGGCCCTTTTGCAGCTGTGATCAACAGGAGGACCAGATGCCCTTTCCAATCGTCCCGACTGATCCCGGCGTCACCCGTCAGGTGCTGGCTGAAACTCCGGATTTGATGGTTGTTGCATTCCGCTTCGCCACCGGGGCGCAGGGCAAGCTGCACAACCACCCGCACATCCAATCAACCTATGTGGAAAGCGGCGGCTTTACGTTCCATCTGGCAGGCGTCGATCATGTCCTGCAACCAGGCGACAGCCTGATCCTACCATCCGGCCTGCAACATGGCTGCGTCTGTCATGCAGCGGGCGTCCTGATCGACACCTTCACGCCGCGCCGCGACGATTTTTTGTAAGATCGCGCGTTTTCACTGGCGACACCGCACCTGAAGTCTGCGGCATAGGCATCTGCACCGCGCGATTGGATACCAAAGGCGAGGTCACACCGGCGCTCTGAGCCATCTTTTTCTCGGGGAATTCGACAAAGAACGTGGTGCCCTGGCCCAATTCGCTGGTGTAATCAATGTATCCGTTGTGGCGATCGACGATCTGCTTGGTGATGTGCATCCCCAGACCCGTGCCGCCAACCCGCCGCTGATCCGACGAGTCGATCTGCGTGAACTTTCCGAACACCAGTTCCCGCGAACTCTGCGCGATGCCGACGCCGCTGTCCCTGACCGATATCCTGACCTTGCCTTCAGTCCGCGCGACTGAAACCTCGACCATGTTGCCCTTCTGCGAAAACTTCAGTGCGTTCGACAAAAGATTGGCCATGACCTGCATCAGCCTGGGTTCGTCGCCGTCAACATAGGCATCAACCTCGGGGAATATAGTGTTGACCCCAATCCCCAACTGGTCGGCAAAACCCTTGTTCGCCTCGATTGATTCCAGCGCCAGCGACCGCAGATTGACAGCCGCAAAGTGATAGACCATCTCGCCCGCCTCGATCTTCTGTACATCCAGGAGATCGTTGATCAGATCCGCCAGGCGTTTGCTGTTCTTGCCCGCGATTTGCAGGATCGGGATCATGTTGTCGGGCAACTTGCCAAGCAAACCCGAATTGATCAGGTCCACCGATGCCTTGATAGAGGTCAGCGGCGTTCGCAGCTCGTGACTGACTGTCGACAGGAATTTCGATTTCACCTCATACGCTTGCATGGTCTTTTCATGTTCGATCCTCAGATCGTCCATCTGTTTCAGACCCTTGCGGTACAGCCGCAGGAAAACGAATGAACAATCCAGAATGAAGTACAGCACGAACACCGTGGTAAAAAATTCCAGCCACGGTTGTGCAGTGATCGCAGGAATATTGGGAATGATGTCCATCAGCGCGATGTAAAGGAACGCTCCGCCGTAGATCACCAGCCGAAGACTAAGGGCCACCATCAGCTGATGGTTGTTCATCGCAGCGAAAAGCGAGGCCGCAAACAGAAAGAACAACGGCGTAAAGTGCCCGCCGGTGGGCTGCTGTGCTGCGGTCATGATGACGAAAATCCCGATCGCCCCCGCACTCATCAGCGTGTTGAACATCACCCAACGCAAAAACCACTTCGCGGTGCGATCGCTGTGATCGCTCCACTTCTCGATCCGCCACGTCATCATCAAGTCCATGAACTCGGTGAACAACACCCCGCAATAGCAGGCCACCGCGATCCTGGGATCGAAGTAGAATGCACCCAGCAGTGTTGCCGCAAAGAATATCGCCTGCCGCTGCCAGATCAGTTTCTTGCTGATGCCGACATAGTCCTTCAGCCGCCGTTCCAGATGACTGGGGTTGTCCAATGCCGACGACACTTCGTCGATAAGGTCTTTGCTCATAAGATCGCTCGTTTCAGTTCAACTGTTTTGTCCGCAAAACTGGGTTCAGCGGACATGACGGTTTTCTTCCCTGACAATATCTTCCAGGACCAGCTCGTAGGTCCGTCGCTCCAGATTGGCTTGTTCTTGCGTGCGCGATTGGTTCCGCAAAACCCGCTTGGACAGGTCGGAAAGCTCTTTGACCGCGACTGGCGGCTGATGTTCGATGGAATCGACTGCCTTCCTCAACGCCATAAGTGCGCCGGACTTGGAAATGGACACCATTGCCATTTCCGCGCCGACGGCGACGTTGAAGTCCGTCTTGCCCAACGTCATCGCCTTGCGCTGTGCCAAGGCTTGGGTCATCTGAATGACGCGCTGCGCGCTTGGAATGGCAGAGTTCCTTTGATTGATGCACAGGAAAACGCCATTGCCGCGGTAGGACACCAGATTGCCCTGGCCCGGCAAATTATCCACGATGACCTGCGCCACGGTGTGAAGAATTGACCGCACCTCGCGCGAACTGACGGCTTCGTGCAGGCCCTTGAAGTCGACGATTTTCACCGCAAAAGCTGACAGGAACAGCAGCTTGGTGAACGACAGCGCCATAACGTAGTTTTCGAACGCCGAGTAACCCACCACGCGCTCGACATCGGTGATCGATAGCGGTTCGTCCGGGTGGGGTTTGGATTCCATGCCAGTGTCGATCAGCAAACGGCGGGCGCGTTCGGCGTTGTCGCAGGCGCGGTTGTATTCAAACATGATCTTGGCCGCAGAGGTCAGACGCCCGCGCAGTTCCAGAAAGTCGAATGGCTTTGTGACGTAATCGGTAGCGCCGACCGAAAACGCCTTTTCGATATAGGTTTTCTGCGACATTGCCGTCAGCATGATGATGGGCACATGAAAATAATCCGGCAGCGCACGGATATTTTCGCACAGCGTGATCCCGTTCATTTCCGGCATCTGTATATCCAGCAGCATGCAATCAAAGTCGTATTCGGCGGCATCAATGATCGACAGAGCCTGTGCGCCTGACGTGGCGGTCACAACCTCATGCACTTCCCCGGCTTCAAGGAACGTCTTCAAAAGCTCCAGTATGCTGGGCTCGTCGTCAACAGCGAGTATTCTCATTTCTGAACCTGTACCTCTGTGTGCCCCAAGACAGCCATTTCGCGTGCCGTTGTGTTGGCAAGCATCCAAAAAGGGAATCGAGCGGTGCCAAGATCCTACTGGGCAAATCTGGGGGGCAAACCGGGCGGAACTGGGACACCAATGTGATTAAATGAGACAAACAAGCCCATCCTCTGTCACTTCACCGCGCATTCTGCGCCTGTGTGCTGACGCGCAGCCATCCGATTGTCCGAAGAAATTTTGTTTCGCTCAGCACATGAATCACTCTTGGACGGGCGCGTGTAGAGCCATCTATGATCAAAGATACAACCTAGAGATGAAATGACAAG
>JBDSXE010000141.1:0-12408 GCA_039926325.1 Paracoccaceae bacterium
GTTTCGGCCATCACAGCAGGCTTGCAGGCAATCGGATCACGCACCACGCCAAAACCGTTCTTTGTGCCGACGACAAAGGTGAAAAAGCCGTCAAGATCCGTCAGCGTCGCCGCCATCGCATCGCGCAAAGTGGCACCTTCGTCCAGCTTGTGGCTGATGAAAGCGGCGGCCACCTCGGTGTCGTTTTCCGTCTCAAAGCTCATACCGGCGCGTTTCAGGTCGCGACGCACCGAATTGTGGTTCGAAAGAGAGCCGTTGTGGACAAGACACTGGTCCGAGCCGGTCGAAAACGGATGTGCGCCCATTGTGGTTACGGCACTTTCCGTCGCCATACGCGTGTGGCCTATGCCATGCGTGCCGTGCATCTTGGACACGCCGAACCGCGCTGCAACGTCGCGCGGCAGGCCCACTTCCTTGAATATTTCAATGCTTTCACCGGCGCTCATCACCTTGACGCCGGGCCGAAGGTGCGAGAGTGCCGACCGAGCGGCGTCCATCTGCGCCAAAGGCACTTCCAGTACCGCATGGGTGTCTTTGACCAACAGCAGCACTGGCTGCCCAATCGCATCTTTCAGATCGGCGTCCAGATTGTGAAAATCGACCGCAGGGTGGACTGACTGCACCGTGATCTTGCCCCGCCCTTCGCCCGCGCCGGAATAGATCGCGATCCCGGCACTGTCGGGGCCACGGTCGCTCATCGTGATGAGCATATCCGACAGCATGGCCCCCAGTTGAGGTTCCAGCCGAGGGTCTTTGAGAAACAGCCCAACGATGCCACACATGGATTCGTCTCCTTTGCGTCTTTTCATCACGCTAGCAACAATGGAATCGGGTTTCAACTGGTAAGAAACTTTTTTCACCTACCGGGAAACTTTCCCTGATACCTGATTCACCTCGCGGTTTTTCTTGACAGAATGTCGCGCCCCGGGTTTCCCTATGGAAAACAAATTTGCCGGACAGAAAAGCGGCAACTGGACCT
This sequence comes from Paracoccaceae bacterium, assembly GCA_039926325.1. GTDB lineage: Bacteria > Pseudomonadota > Alphaproteobacteria > Rhodobacterales > Rhodobacteraceae > Stagnihabitans. Next base: position 980 of record JBDSXE010000141.1, read on the forward strand.
TAACTGTTCCGGCAACAGGCGGGTCTGAAAGGGGGACGTGTGGCTGAACTTGCTCAACGGATTGAGTCTATGCACAAACGCGATGTCAAGATTGCGTGGGTGTTTGTCGCGGGGCTGTGGCTTGCCATGATCTTCGTGGCCTGGGCCACTTGGGATCTTGCACCCGACGGCATGGCCCGCAGTTTGCTATTGATCGGCGGGGCGATCGTCCTGGTGTTCAACACCGCCGCCATTCTGGCGATGTTGCAGCACTACCGCGAAGACCGCGATTTCATCTACGGGCTGGACATCAAGTTTTCTGATGAAGCCTTGGCCAGGAGGGGTTGACGACATGGCACATTATATTCCCCCGACACAAAGCAAAACAGGCCAGATCATCGACGTGATCGTTCTGGTGGTGCTGACAGTCGGTGCGCTGTTCGTGCCGCTGCTTTTGGGTATGGCCGGATCCTCCAAGACCGTGCCGACACCCGTTGCCAATCCTACATGGGAAACTTTGGGGCAAACCCCGATCGAGGCCGCGCAATATCAGGCGTTGGGCTATACCCCGGCTACGGCACACGACATCATCCTGTCGCGTTTCGACTACAGCTTTTCCCTTGCCGCCTTGGGGGCGATGGTTGTTGTCATTCTGCTTTACTACGTGCTGATCCTGCGGTTCTCCGACATTGAATATCGCGAAGTGATCAACGAAAAATTCGGGCAAAAATAGGGGGATCTGATGCAAACGTGGGATTACATCGGTTATCTGGCCTGGGCGCTGTCCGCCGCTTTCGGGCTATACTTGGTGGTGGACTGGATCCGCACCGACACGACCTATTCCGAAGATGTTCTGACCTCATCGCGCGAAGGCGAGCTAGAGGCCATGACCGAAGAACGCAAAGGGTAACCGGATCATGGCAGACTTCGATATCACCTCTAAAACCATCGACGGCATCGGGCCGCATGGCACCAAGGTCGGCCTGTTGCGGGTGCTGGGGCCAACCCATGTGTGGGCGCTTGGCGTCGGCATCGTTCTGGTTGGCGAATACATGGGCTGGAACTTTGCCGTCGGCAAAGGCGGGGCCTATGCGGCGCTGATTGCTTGCTGGTTCGCGGGCATTCTTTACACCTGCGTCGCCATGATCGACAGCGAGGTCACCTCTACCGTCGCTGCCGCCGGGGGCCAGTACACCCAAGCCAAACACATCGTCGGTCCCTTGATGGCCTTCAATGTCGGGCTGTATCTGACCTTTGCCTATACCATGCTGGAGGCAGGCAACGCCATCACGGCGGGCTATCTGATTTCAGTCGTAGCCACGATGTCGGGCTATACCGGGGCCTTGGACCAACGACCCTTCATCATTCTGTCGATCCTGTTTCTGGCCTGGCTGAACTATCGCGGTGTGCTGGCGACGCTGACCTTTAACCTTGTGATCACCGCCATTGCCTTTGTCGCGATCATCGTGCTGTTTTTGGCCACCACCGGTATCTTCGGCCACAGCATCATGATGCACAAAGAACTGATGTCCGGTGCTGCCGCCTTGCCCTATGGCTGGATCGGCGTTCTGGCCGCCATGCACTTTGGTCTATGGTTCTACCTCGGCATCGAGGGCACGACCCAAGCCGCTGAAGAGGTGCGCTCGCCTGCCCGATCATTGCCTTTTGGAACGATGGCCGGGATCATGACGCTGCTCATTGCAGCCACGCTGACATGGTATGTCTGCGTTGGCGTTCTGCCGTGGGAGTTTTTGGGCGACGGCGTGAATGGCTCGGTTGCGCCGCTGTTCGATACGGCGCGACTGTCGGGGTCCACCGGGTTGATCTGGCTGTTGGGGATCGGTACGCTTTTTGCAACGCTCGCCTCGGCCAATGGCTGCATCAATGATGCCAGCCGGGCGTGGTTTTCGATGGGGCGCGACAAATACCTGCCGGGCTGGTTTGGCGCGGTGCATCCCAAATATCGCACGCCGTATCGATCGATCATCTTTCTGGTTCCGATCGCGCTGCTCTTTGCGCTGAAAGCGCCGCTGGATCAGGTCATCACCTTTTCGATCCTGTCGGGCCTGTTGACCTATACGTTCATGCCGCTGAACATCATCATGTTCCGCAAGAAATGGCCGATGGGTTCGATCAAACGGGGCTATGAACACCCGTTCCACCCGGTGCCCGCCTATGTGCAACTGTTCCTATGCGCGGTGACCTTCTTTGCGGTGTTTTTGGGCTATGGCACGCAATTGGTGGCGATGATCGGCTTTTACATCGTGGTATCGCTGTGGTTCCACTTCTGGCGCTATCGTTTCGTGAACCGGGGGGCGCAATTCACCATGCCCTGGCCGAAACCCAAAGGGTACTAAGCCGTTCAGAAACCCGCATCTCGTGGCCCGCCCGATCAGTTGGGCGGGCCATGTTACAGAAAAGGCCCGCATGACCCCGTCACTGTTGATTGCCGCGCTGTTTTGCGCCCTTGGTGTTGCGCTGGCCCTGTGGCGGGCCAACCAAAGCCGCATAAAGGCGCACGCCGCCTATTTTGATGCGGTGTCCGTGTTGTTTGACCGCGTGATCCGCCGCATCGAACCCAGCGGCTTTCCCCGCCTAACTGGCCAGTTGAACGGCCAGTATTTTGACGTGCAAGCCATTCCCGACAGCCTGAGTTTCCGCAAACTGCCCGCCCTATGGGTCATGGTTACCCTGCCCGAACCCATGCCTGTTGCCGCCACATTGGACATCATGGCCCGCCCGACCGGGTATGAGACGTTTTCCCGCTTCAACACTTTGCCGCATGCCCTGCCCTGCCCGTCCTTCCTGCCCGACGGCACTGGCGTCCGCAGCGACGAAGCCAACAATGTGCCACCCGCAGATCTGGTTGAACGCCATTCCGCTGTTTTCGCCGATGATCGGACCAAAGAGTTGTTGATCGCGCCCAATGGACTGCGCCTTGTGGTGCTGGCGGACGAGGCTGAACGGGGTCGCTATCTGCTGTTCCGCGACGCCGAATTAGGCCCTACCCCCCTACCCGCCGTCGTGGTGCATGGTTTGATGGTGGCACTTCTGGCGTTGAAAGCCGACCTAAGTGCCAGAGCGCTGACTGCGACGCAATCATGAAACCGCTGAACCCCTATCTGGTGCTGATCGTGGCGCTGATCCTGCCCGGCGTAGGCCAAGTGCTGAACCGCCAGTCCATGCGCGGGCTGCTCTTTGTGTTCTTCATCGTGATTTTGGGTGGATTCACCTTGAAAACCGCCGCCGCCGATGTGTCGATCATTGGTAAATTTGCGGGCGGGATATTCGTCTGGGCGATGGCGGTGCTGGATGCCTACAAAACCGCCCGGATACGAACTGCGGTGTGGTCTGCGATGCACAAGACTTAGGTAAGGCGCGGGGCCCGTCGCAATGATGTTTCAATCCAACATTGCGTTAGCCTTGCGGATAGGAAATCACCGAAAGATACCGCGCAGGCAGCTTGACCAACACCTCTGGCCCATGTGGGGCGTCGGCGTCAAAGAACAGGCTATCCCCCGGTTTCAGCGGATAAATCTCGTCGCCGTGACGATAATCGACCTCGCCTTCCAGCATGTACAACAGCTCCAGCCCCTCATGCTGAAACGCCGGAAACGTGTCGCTTTCGGTGTTCAGCGTGATCAGATAGGGCTCCACTACCACACCTGATGAATTCGACCCGATATGACCCAACAGGTTGTATTGGTGCCCGGCCCTCGTGCCGCGCCGCTCAATCTCCAGATGCTCGCCGGCTTTTACATGCTGCGCTTCGCGCCGCTCTTCGTAGCTTTTGAAAAACGCTGTGACAGGAACCGAAAAGGCATGGCTCAGCACCTGCAAAGTGGTCAAGCTGGCTGAAGTGTTGCCGTTTTCGATCTTGCTCAGCATCCCGATTGACAGACCAGTGACTTTGGCCAGATCGGCCACCGTCATTCCCTGTTGGCGGCGGAAATTCCGCACTTCACGGCCGATGGCTGCCTCCAGGTTGCGTTCGCTGATTTCCCGAACCCGGTGGGGGTCTTGATTGAAAACCGGTTTGCCTCGCGGAAGGGTCGAAAGCTCTTCAATGGTCTTACCTGCCAAGATATCCCCCAAACGATGAAATTCTAACTGCAAATTTTCACTATAGGGAAACGATTTAACCCAAATGTAAAGGGCTTGCGCTAAATCACGGAGCGGGCCGTCACCTCCAACATATGCAGCAGACTGGCGGCCGAAGACCGCGGGCCATAAACCGTCACTTGATCCGCCGCCCGTTTGACAAGATAGCAGCCCAAATGATCAATCACGGTGCGGCTGGCAAAGCCCGTTGGCACCAGTGTCAGATCGACATTCGACAGTCGTTCGAACAGCGGGGTGAGGTCCGCCGACGAAATATCAAACCGAACCCAAGCGTCGGTCTGTTCGGTGAGCGAAGCTGCGTCGCCCAGTGCGGGTTTCAGCATACCGACGATATCTTGATGCGAAGCATAGTCCGCTTCGACAAACCACATCTGCGGTGCCACCCAAAACGCGGAATAGACCGTACCGGCCGCAAACCTTGCGGGCGCTGGCAATGGCAACCCAACGTCATCCGCCGCCCGCGCCAAATCATCATCGCGCCCGCGCCTGGCGGCGACAGACGCCAAGGCCACGTCAAGGCGTTCCACAATTCGGTAAGGGCCGATCTCGTGGGTTTCAGGCGCGTCATTGCCCAGTGCCGTCAGGGGTTTCATCAGATCATCCACGCAGCCGCGCTCCTTCCGGATCAAAGAAATGCGGGCTCACGATATCCACCTCAACGTCCGTTTTGTTCATGAAATTCACCGCTCGCAGGCGCGTGCCGATCCTTGTATCGCCGCCGCGCAGATAGCCCAGCGCGATATGGCACCCCAGATGCGGCGAATAGACCATCGAGGTCAACCAGCCGCCATCGTTCGCCGCCACAGGCTCTGCCCCCAGCGCCAGAAAATGACTACCCGTCGATAGCGCCACCGACTTGTCCACCGGCATCACGCCGACCAGACGATAACCGTCCGCAGCCTCCATGCCTTCGCGCTGCGACAAGGCCATGCCGATGCTGTCTTTCTTCTTTGACACCATCTTGCCCAGCCCCATGTTCAAGGCCGATGACTGCCCATTCAGCTCGTTTCCGGCGACATGACCTTTTTCGATCCGCATCACACCCAGCGTTTCGGTGCCGTAGACGACGGCGTCAAACTCTGCCCCTGCCGCCACCAATTTGCGGATCATGGCATCGCCATAGCGCGTCGGCACGGCAATTTCATAAGCCAACTCACCCGAGAAACTGATGCGGAACAACCGGGCGCGCAGGCCCCCGACCGTAATGTGCCCCGCCGCCATATACGGAAATTCAGCATCCGAAATGTCCTGATCCACGACTTTTTGCAGCAACTTTCTCGCGTTGGGTCCAGCTACTGAATATTGGGCCCAAGCCTCGGTGGTAGAGATGAGTTGCACGTCCAGATCAGGCCACAGACATTGGCGGCAAAACTCCAGATGCCGGAACACCGTCACAGCGTTGGCGGTGGTGGTGGTCATGACATATTCATGCTCTGCCATCCGCGCGGTGGTGCCGTCATCAAACACCATGCCATCTTCGCGCAACATCAGCCCATAGCGGCACTTGCCGACTGGCAAAGAGGAAAAAGTATTGGCGTAGACCCGATCCAGAAACGCCCCGGCGTCGGTGCCCTGAATGTCGATCTTGCCAAGCGTCGTGACATCGCAAATGCCGACCGACTTGCGGGTTTGCAACACCTCACGGTCGACCGATTGGCGCCAATGCGTCTCACCTTCGCGTGGCAGCCACTGGGTCCGCAGCCAATTGCCTACCTCGACAAATACCGCGCCATGCTCTGTCGCCCATTTGTGGCTGGGCGTCAGGCGGAACGGTTTGAACTCGCGCCCCCGCGACCGGCCGGCCAAGGTGGCCATAGCGACCGGCGTGTAGGGAGGCCGATACATCGTTGTGCCGGTCTGCGGAATGGATTGCCCGGTCAGTTCCGCCATTACTGCCAGACCTATGACGTTGCCGGCCTTGCCCTGATCGGTCGCCATGCCCAAGGTCGTATAACGTTTTAGATGCTCGACGCTGGTGAAATTCTCTTGATGCGCCAGCTTGATATCCTTGAACGTCACATCGTTCTGCGGGTCAATCCACGCCCGGCCCTTGCCACTTTTCACATACCAGAGCGGTGTGATCGCCACTGGCGCATCCTCGGCGCGGGGCAGATTGCTGGCCTTTCCGGCCATCCCCAAGCCATCTAGCGCCGCCAAAGCCAGCACCTGCCCGGACGACAGCGCGCCATGCGTCGACATGACACCCCCGGCCGCCCCAGCAGAGGTCAACCCGGAAGGCCCACCATCCCCCGGAACAAACGCCGCAATCGCATCGTTCCAGACCGGGCGCGCGCGATGATGCGAGGTGATGTTGACGTTGGGGTTCCACCCGCCCGACACCCCGAGTGCCCCAACTCTGATCGCCTCGACCTTGCCATCGGCACGCCGCACCGTGATAGCAGACAGACCCAGACGGCCCGCCGTATCAATCACTTCCGCCCCGCGCAAATGCCGGATACCCGGCAGCAATGGCCCAGCCGATCGACTGTCAATCACCGCCACCACATCGACACCCTTGGCTTGCAGGTCGGTCGCCGTTCGCAGGCCATCGTCGTTGTTGGTGAAAACGGCCACCTTGTCGGCGACCGCAACACCCCAACGGTTAGCGTAAGCGCGCAAAGCGCCTGCAAGCATAATTCCCGGTCTGTCGTTGTTCTCGAACGCAATAGACCGCTCTGTTGCGCCACCGCAATTGATCGCCCGTTTGGAATATATCCGCCACAGGGTCTGCCGTGGCTTGCCCGGCAAAGGCTGCGCGAGATGGTCTGAAACCCGCTCAACCGCCGCATAAATCCCGTGGTCCATCGCCCCCACCACCGTGGTCCGGGGCATCAGCCGCAGGTTGGGCATTGCAGCCAACTCTGCCATCGCAGACGTAGCCCAATCCGCCCCGATCTGATCGCCAACGCCATGGGTTTCGGCATTCAGCCGCCCGCCGATGCGGAAATCTTCATCGGCAAGGATCACCCGCGCACCGGCCCGCCCTGCCGTAAGCGCAGCCATCAAACCCGCAGGCCCGGCGCCGATGACCAGAATATCGCAGTGCAAAAAGCCTTTGTCATATTCATCAGGGTCTTCAAGCCGCGACAACGACCCCAATCCCGCCGCCCGCCGAATGATCGGCTCATATACCTTTTCCCAGAATGCGGCAGGCCACATGAAGGTCTTGTAGTAAAACCCGGCAGTGAAAAAGCTGTTCAGCCGGTCGTTGATCGACAACGCGTCAAAGCGCAAAGACGGCCAGCGATTCTGACTGGCAGCCCGCAGACCGTCAAACAACTCTGCCACCGTGGCGCGGGTGTTCGGCTCTTGCCGCGCGCCGGTCCGCAATTCGACCAGCGCGTTTGGCTCTTCTGACCCAGCCGACATCGGCCCGCGCGGGCGGTGATATTTGAAACTGCGCCCCATCAGGCGCACCCCATTTGCCAGCAGAGCCGAGGCCAATGTATCGCCGGGATGGCCGGTATATTGGCGCCCGTCGAAGGTGAACCGCCAACTTTGGCTGCGGTCGATCTGGCCGCCGGCGATCCGGTTGCTTTGGTTCATTTCGACCGCCCTTCCGCCCGCGCTACATCGCGTGCCAGTTCCACTTTCACAATTTCATGCGTCACGGTGTGGCGCGTCACGACCAGCCATGACCGGTCACCCTGTTCGTGATACCACAGCTCGCGATGCTCTCCGGCCGGGTTGGTGCGCTGATAGAGGTAGTCATGGAATGTCGCGATAGCGCCATCGGCCATACCATCGGGCCGGTCGATCAAACTGGCATCGCCAAGATAGACAAACTCCTGTGCGTCACGCGGACCAAGGATGGGGTGGTTGATGATCATCCGACGACCCCCATTCGCATTTTCGCGTTGGAACCACGGTTCTCGTCTTTGCTGAGAATGCTCATTTTACCCTCAATGCAGGTTCGGGGTCGCGCCTTGACCCTTTTCGTCGATCATCAGCCCCCTCAGGAACCGGTCAAACCGATAGGCCGTCGCCGCAGCATGTGGTTCATCTTTCGCCAGAAGATGGGCGAAACACCAGCCGCTGGCGGGGGTCGCCTTGAAGCCGCCATAGCACCAGCCACCGTTGAAATAGAGCCCTTCGATGGTGGTCTTGTCGATGATCGGGCTGCCGTCCATCGACATGTCCATGATCCCACCCCACGTCCGCAGCAGCCGCGCCCGGCCAATCATCGGCATCAGTGCCATGCCGCCTTCGGCCACATCCTCGATCACCGGAAGATTGCCGCGTTGGGCGTAGGAATTATAGCCGTCGATGTCGCCACCAAACACCAACCCGCCCTTGTCGGACTGACTGACGTAGAAATGCCCGGCCCCAAAGGTCATTACCCCGTCGATAAGCGGCTTCAGCCCTTCGCTGACGAAGGCTTGCAAGACATGGCTTTCAATCGGCAGCCGCAGGCCCGCATAAGCCATTACCTTCGATGACGACCCCGCGACAGCAACCCCAACCTTTTTGGCCCCGATATATCCGCGTGAGGTTTCTACGCCCAGAATCCGGCCATTCTCGATCCGCATCCCGGTCACTTCGCAATTCTGGATCAGATCAACCCCCCGGCTGTCCGCCCCTCTTGCGTAGCCCCAGGCCACCGCATCATGCCGGACTGTACCGCCGCGCCGCTGCAGGATCGCCCCCTTGATCGGAAAGCGCGCGTTGTCGAAATTCAGAAACGGGTACATCCGGCGCACCTGATCGCGGCTTAACAGTTCCGCGTCCGCCCCGTTCAGCACCATAGCATTGCCGCGCCGGGTCGCCGCATCACGCGCCGCATCGGTGTGGATCAGGTTGATAATGCCGCGCTGACTGACCATGGCGTTATAGTTGAAGTCCTGCTCCAACCGTTCCCACAGCTTGAGACTGAATTCATAGAATGGAGCGTTACCGTCCAGCAGATAATTCGATCGGATGATCGTCGTGTTCCGCCCGACATTCCCGCCGCCAAGATAACCCTTTTCCAGCACCGCGATCCGCGCTTGCTTGAATTCACGGGCCAGATAATACGCCGTGGCCAAGCCATGCCCGCCGCCGCCGATGATGACGTAATCGTAGTCGGCTTGCGGCTCTGGGTCACGCCAGATCGGCTTCCAACCTTTGTGACCCGTCAAAGCTTCGGCAATGACCCGAAATCCGGAATAGCGCATCATGGTTTCCTTGGATCGCATTGCAGACATAGATAATGCCGAAAGCAGTGGCGCCCTGCAGATTTTCCGCCACCTTAGGCACGTTTTCGGCCATAGGGAGGCGGGCCTTTTGCCATCGCCGCCTCAGCTTTGCGGCCGGGTTTTCTTGGGGTCATAGGCAGACTGTTCGGAGATCACCGCCGGCAACCGCTTTTGCAGCCCATCAAGTTTGCCAACCTCGACCGCTGTACCGATCTCGGCATGAACGACGTCGACTCGTGCCAGTGCGATGTTCTTACCCAGTAGTGGCGAGCGGGTTGACGAGCATACCACCCCAACCTGCATCCGACCAACGTACAGCGGATCACCGTGCCCCACATCGACCGCCGCATCAATCTGCAGCCCGACAAACTTGCGGTTGGGATGTTCTTTGCGACGGATCAGGGCGTCGCGGCCGATGAAATCATCAAGCTTGGACTTCAACGGCACGGTAAAGCCGATACCGGCCTCGAATGGATCGGTCTGGTCGGAAAAATCATTGCCGGCGAAGATTAGCCCAGCCTCGATCCTGACCATGTCCAAGGCTTGCAGACCCATCGGCAGCATACCGAATTCCGCGCCTGCGAGCGACACCGCGTCATATACTGCCGCCGCATCCTTGGGGTGACAGAAAATCTCATAGCCCAATTCGCCGGTATAGCCGGTGCGTGACACCACCAAAGGCGCACCCGTTGCGCCTCCCAATCGCGCAACTGCAAAGCGGAACCAGCCAAGTTCGGTGACACTGGGTTGGGTAGCTGCCGTCCAGATCACTTTCGCCATCATCTCACGGGAACGCGGCCCCTGCACTGCGATGTTGTGCAACTGATCGGTTGATCCGCGCACCATCACTTTCAGCCCGGCCTTTTCCGCCTGCTCGCGCAGCCAGATCCCGGCGTATTCGTCGCCGCCGATCCAGCGGAAATTGTCGCGCGCCAACCGGAACGCCGTGCCATCGTCGATCATGCCGCCGTGGTCAAAGCACATGGCGGAATAGACCACCTGACCTTGGCTCAACTTCTTCATGTCGCGCGTCAGGCAGTACTGCATCAGGGCTTCGGCATCCGGCCCGGTCACTTCAAACTTACGCAGCGCCGAAAGGTCAATCACCACCGCTTTTTCGCGGCAGGCCCAATATTCTGCAATTGCGCCTTCGCGGTAAACCTGCGGCAGCCAGTATCCCTTGTATTCCACCATGTTCCGCGTAAGCGCCGAAGTGCGGGAGTGAAAGGCGGTCTCTTTGGTCATCTGGGGCTCCGCATCGGGGGTCGCGCGCCACGCAACCGCACGGGAAAAGGTTTCCGCAGCCGCATAAGTGCGGATGTGAATGTCGGTCGGGTTCCAGCCGTTGCCCGCTGAAGTGTCATCCGGGCAGGCCGAGGACACGCACACAAGGTCGGTCAACGCCCGCATCAAGACGTAATCGCCGGGGCGGCTCCACGCCTCGTCACTGGTCAGGACGCCATGCGGGTCAATTGAGGTGTTGTAAAAGAAGTTGACCGCCATCCACCCTGGTCGCCCGGCAATCCCATGCTTGGCCAAGGCCCGGTTGAAGTTTTCTGAACAATTGACGTGTCCAGGATAGCCGATGTCGTCGTAATATTTGGGCGAACACGCCATAGCGAAAGCGTCGTGGCGCCCTACGGTGTCTTGATAGACCTCGACCAGTGGCTCCCATTCTTGGTCGAAGTATTTGGAATGCAAGCCCGGCATCGAATAGGCATGGCCCATGAATGTCCGCGATGTTGTCACGTCCAGTGGAAGTTCGATGCCACAGTCCAGCTTTCGTGCCGAAAAGCATTGGAAATCGGTCATCTGCCGACCATCGACGTCGATGACCTGAATATATTCGCCCGCCTTGACAAGATACGACTGCGCCGTCGATGAGCCGATCCGCAGGTCTTGCAAGGGGTCCGCCAAAGGGTCCGGCAGATCAAACTTACCGACGGCACGCGGATTGGCGCGCTGGATTTCAACGGTGATCGGCGTGGCGGTATCCTGCGCATCGGGCAACATGGCCGCACCGGGGGCACAGACGATCAGCCAGCCATCGGCCAGCGCCGTAAAATCAACGCGCGTCTTGGGCAACGTCGCAGCATCAAACAGCCGGATTGCAATGCCCATGCCAAGATCAATCCCACGCGCGGCAATGCCTCG